>VFKD01000405.1 GCA_009885735.1 bacterium | reverse complement strand
GTGACGGGACCAATACAGGCCACAACGCACTTCTCGGCAAGCCGCTTCGCGCGTTCTGCGCCCAGCGCTTCCACAAAGTTGCGCACCGTGGAGGAGCTTGCGAATGTGATCACATGAATGTGTCCAGCCTCGAGATCCGCGACCAGTTCGTCCACATCGCCCGCGTCGGGAACGCTCTCGTAGATGTCGATGCTCTCGAACTGCACGCCATACTCACTAAGGCGGTCTGAAATGAGAGGTCGCGTGCCCACGGCTCGCGGATGCAGGATGGCTCGGCCTGCAATGTCCCAGGGAGCCGGGAACTCCTCGACGACCTTCTCTGCCACCGCCTCGCTCGGCACATAGTCCGGCTTGAGGCCCATTGCATGCAGCGCCTGCTCAGTGGCTGGGCCCACGGCCGCAATGCGAACTGGTCCGAAGGCGCGAGCATCCAGACCCAGAGATGCCAGCCGGTCTCGCACAATCTCGACCGCGTTCACGCTTGTGAAGAGCACCCAGGCATACAGTCCGAGGTGCCCGAGAGCAGCGTCGAGCTGCGTGGTGTCTGCGGCGGGCACGACGCGAATGGTGGGAAACTCGACCGCTTGCGCCCCAGCGGCTTCGAGAAGCTCGGAGAGCTTTCCTGCTTGGCTGCGCGCTCGCGTAACCAGCACTCGCTTGCCAGACAGTGGACGATTGTCGAACCACCGCAGCGTCTCGCGGAGTCTCACCACCTCGCCGACCACGATGATCGCCGGAGCTGTGAAGCCCGCGGTTCGTACGGCTTCCTCCACCTCGCTCAGGGTGGAGACGAGAGTCTCCTGGCGCGGCAGCGTACCCCATCGCACCAGCGCCACAGGTGTATCAGGAGAACGGCCGTGCTCCATCAGGCGCTCGGTTATCTCGGCGAGGCTCTCTACTCCCATCAGGAACAGCAGGGTGTCTGCCGCGTGCGCAATCGTTGCCCAATCCCGCCGCTGCTCGGCAGAGCCCGTCGGTAGGTCCGACCGGTCGGATGCGTCCTCGCGCTCGTGTCCCGTGATGACGGCGAAGGATGACGCGAGGTCACGGTGCGTCACCGGGATGCCGGCGTACGCCGGCGCCGCAATCGCGGAGGTTACGCCGGGGACCACCTCGAACTCAACACCAGCCGCGCGGCAGGCCTCCGCCTCTTCGCCTCCGCGGCCAAACACGAACGGGTCGCCGCCCTTCAGGCGGCAGACGCTCTTCCCGTCTAGGGCGCGATCCACCAGCAGCCGGTTGATGTCCGCCTGGCCCATGGCGTGGCACGCAGACTGCTTGCCCACATAGATGCGCTCGGCAGATTTGCTTGCACGTTCGAGCAGCGCTGCATTGGCCAGCCGGTCGTATACGACTACGTCCGCGAGAGCGAGAATCTCCGCTCCGCGAACCGTGATAAGCCCGGGATCGCCCGGCCCCGCTCCAACCAGATAGACTCTTCCTGCAGGCATGTGCTCTACCGGTTCTCCCTTGTTCCTTCGGAGGATGCCTTGGCAGCATCCTCGTCGCGCTCTTTGATGAACTCCTTCAGCCGCACTTCCATGCGTGCGCCCTCCTCGCGCTTGCCCAATGTGGGCAGCAGTTGCGACCACTGCTCCATTGCCCACCGGTAGCGCTCCGAGGTAAGCGCCCGCACCTCGGGGGTGATCCTCACGGCGGCCATCTCCAGATTCCGGGTGCGCCAGAACTCTCCGAGGATTCCCACGCCTTCGCGCAGGTTCTGCTCGGCGTCCGGCAGGGCGTCGTGCGCGATCTGAAGCTCGGCGAGACCCACGTAGGCCACGCCAAACTCCCAGTCGACCAGCTCGGGCAGCGCGCGCACGCTGCCAAACACCGTCTTGTAGCGCGCTATCATTCTGGCATACAGCTTCTCTGCCTCGGCCTGGCGACCAACCGCCTTGTAGCCCTCTGCGAGCGCGAGCAGGTTTTGAGAGCTGCCAGGGTCCCGCTTATCGGCATTCTCGTAAGCCTGCACCGCCTCCTGAAACCTGGTCATCTTCGTGAGGAACTTGGCGAGACGATATTGGGTCTTGCCGATGTCTGCACGTTTCACAGCCGCGCGATAGTCATTCTCTGCCTCCAAGGGCTGGGCCGACAGGTCATAGAGCATCGCTCGCCGCATCAGGTATTCCGGGTTGCTGGGTTCCGACGCGATGGCTGCCGCGTATGCTTCCAAGGCGAGTCGCCCCTCTCCTTTGAGTAGGTTGGCCTCCGCCGCGAATGCATAGAACCGTCCGCCCAACGAGCGCGAGCAGATCATTATGAGGGCAATGCAACCCAGCGCCAGGACGGCATTTCGCATCCGGTTTACGCCTCGAGATTGCTCGTCTGAAGCGACCGGTTGCGGCGCAGCGCAGACAATGCCGGCGACCACGCCAAACAGCAGTGCATTCGCGCCGATGTAGAGATCCGAGTCGAAGAGGTTGTGAAACAGGCCGGCGCAGAGCGCCGCGAATGCTCCTGCATAGACGCATCTGCGCGGTTCCAGCCGCTCGCTCTCCTCCCTGCGCATGCGGGCCAGGGTGCGCAGGCCCGTCAGCTTCAGAGTCGCCAAGCCGGCCAAGAAGAGCGCGAGGCCTACGAAGCCGGTCTCCGCTGCAAACTGAACAAAAGAGTTGTGCGCGTGCTGCGTATACTGCAGGTCCGCGTAGCGTGGGTACGAGGTGTCGAAGCTGCCCAAGCCGGTTCCCAGGAGCGGATTCGCTGCAGCCTGCCGCAGACTGCCCTTCCAGGTGAGCAGCCGAAACGTGGCTGAGTATCCTTCGCCGCCTACGTTTACAAACCTGCGCAGCAGGGGCCGGCCAACCAGGACAAGCAGGACGATCACCGCGCCAATCGTAAGGAGGCCGCGGCGCCGGTTTCTCGCCCGGTGCTCTGCTGCGGGCTTGCTCCCACGCGCACCAATTGCCAAGACAACCAGCGCCACCAGAAGCGCCGCAAGCCCGAGGCGCGACTGCGTGAGTAGAAGTGCGGCAGCCTGCAGCAGGACCGCCGCGCCGAGCACCATCCGCCCCGTGCGTGAAGCCTGGGCCAAGTAAGCCCCGATTGCAAGCGGGATCGACATGACCAGGAAACCCGCCAGAAAGTCTGGATTGACGAATCCCGCAAAGATGCGCCACAGCGAGTTGC
>VFKD01000261.1 GCA_009885735.1 bacterium | reverse complement strand
TTAACAGTTCTTGATGAAGCCGCCGGAACAGTCACCATTCAGCCGCAGGCCGGTGAACCCGTGAGCTACAGAGTGACGGATAAGACGCAAGTGCTGAAGGACAGGCGTCCAGTGGAGCTGGGGGACTTGGCCCTAGGAGTCAAGGTTGTGGTGCGATATCGAAAGAGCAAGGTGGGGCCGCCCACGCTGTACGACCTACTGGACCAGCCCAGTTGGGACTGGATATCCAAGGTGCGCAAGGAGACACAGCAGGCCAAGGTGAGGGAGATCGCGGACAATGAACTCAAGGTGGAGATTGGAGTCGACCAGATTCCATTCACCTATCGCATCACCGAGAAGACAAACTACCTCCGGCAGGGAGCTACCGCACAGCCCGATGCATTCAAGCCCGGAGAGACTGTCTGGATTGTGCCAAGGCTTCTTTCAAGCGGAATCCTCATGGCGACTTCAGTCTCCGACAGCTCGGAGAGCGCGGCGAAGCTAAAGGAACGGGCGAAACGAGCTGTGAGCGCCACGGTGAGGTCTGTGGACACAACGGCTCGCACCGTGACGTTTGTATCGGATATCAAGGACGAGCGCACACTGCCGCTGGCGGAACCATGCTTGGTGATACGAGACGGTAAGGAAGTGGCTCTATCCGCAGTGAAGTCAGGCGCCTACGTAACGGCACATCTGAGGCGCAAAGATGACGGCGACCAGGAGGTGACTCGGCTAACGATAAAGGTTAAGAGAGTTCACCCCTACAAGCAGGGGGCTGCCACAGTTCCGCGTCTCCCGGCCAAGAAACCGGCCGCCACTGCAAGACCCTAGCGCCGCCATGCGCACATCGGGTGCATCCGGCCGAGTCGACGACAGATGGTTTGCAAGCCAGTTTGCAATTTGGCTACTTGGCGTTCGACTGAATCGAGATCGTTTTCGTGGACACAGTCCCTGATCCGGCGGCTGACTTCGAGTAGAGAACGATGCTTTCGCGGGAGGACGTGAGGCCCATTTGCCACGCGGCATGTACAGTCTTGCCAGCCGGAATGAGTATCTCTGCGGTATTTGGGTCTGCAGCGCTTACTCCGTCGCCCAGCCAAGCCACCATGTCACTCGCTGAGTTATTCGTGAGAGAAACTGAGACGATGGGCACATCAGCCTCCGATCGAATGCTCACTGGACCTACATTCAATCGTACGGTCTGGCCCGCGTAGAACAGACTCCACGGAAACATCATTCGAGCCGCAGAGAACTGGCCGGGCACAACGATGCCGGCAAGGAGCACGACAAGCGCTCCGGCGGCAAGCCAACCGGCGTTGCGTCGTGCGAAAACTAGGCTGAAGCGGCGCTTGGGTTGAGGAGCCGTGGCGGCAGACCCTGCCGCCTCAATGCGCTGCCACACCATAGCGCGAACGCCTGGAGGCGTTTCGACTGTTGGCGCTTCGTTGAGCGAGGTCCAGACTCGCTGCACACCGTCTACAATCTCTCGGCAGTCCGCACACGCAGCTACATGCGCCTCGAACGGGACGCGCATGGCTGCGGTCATGCTGCCGTCGCAATAATCGGACACTAGTTCAGAAAGCTGGTCGCACTGCATATCGATTAGTCCTTGTAGGTCGCAGGCAAGGATCACGATGATCCTGTCTCACGGGGTCAGACGCTCGAGGCCCTAGAAATGTTCCTCAACCCGTTTCAGCCTGTCTCGGAGCGAGAGTCGCGCACGATTCAACCTAGATTTGACCGTTCCTATAGGAAGGTCCAGCATCTCGGCAATCTCTTCGTACGACCTGCTCTCGGTATGGTACATCACGATCATCAATCGCTGGTATTCGGGTAGCGAATTGATGGCAGTCTGGAGAATGTCCGTTCGCTCCGCTCCCACCGCTCGATCCTCTGGGCTTGGCCCCGTGTCCTCCACCTGCCGGGTTACCGACATGTCTTCCAGCTCTATCATCTCCTCGAGCGAGACCTGGGGGCGCGCCTTCACTCGTTTTCGCTGGTCCAGGAAGATGTTTGTGACAATCCGAAAGAGCCACGTTATGAAGCTGGAGTCGCCGCGAAAGCTGCCGAGAGAGTTGTAGAGCCGAACAAAGGTATCCGCCGTGATGTCGGACGCCTCGTCGTAGTTGCCGCAGAGCCGGTAGGAGAAGTTGTATATCTTTCGTTCATAGCGCCGCATAAGCGCGTCAAACGCATCTTTGTCGCCTCGTTTGCAGCGATCTATCAGGAGGCGCTCTTCGATGGCGGCATCGTGGTCAATGGGTGACCGAGGGGTGCGCGGTGCGGCTCTGTCCATTAGGGCCGCTTTCCGGTCGACTTGAGCAGGGCCGCCTGCTCCTCCGCGCTCAGAGGATGGCTGGAGCCCTGCGGGCCAAGCTGCTTTGCATAGACGCGGACATCCGTGCGGCTGTAGACACCGCTGAGGGCTATCCCGGTTCCGTCCGCGTCCGTCAATGCAAGCGAAAAGCTCTGCTCACCCCCCACGTCCTCGAAGGCGTCGTAGCGCACCACGCCGACTCGCTGAAGTGCCTTGCGGTGCGAGGCTTGCAGCGCCGTCAAGTCGCGCTCAAGAATATCAACTCGCCCGCCCACAGCCTGTGAGACAGCCGAGTGTGCCCGAAGCACATCCTCAATGCTCCCGCCATCGGTTCCGAGCGTGAGAGTGCGATAGGTCCTGGTGAGCCGATTGGACCGGACTATCAGCCAGATGCAAACCGCAAGGAGAAGTGCCGAGCAGGCAATGAGCGCAACAAGGACACCTTCAGCATTCGCGAGAATGGGGGATGAATGTAGGCTTGAGGATTGCACGAGTGCGTAAGTCCTTTCATATCAATCACAGTGTGCCGTGCTCACACCCCAGACCCGATTGGGTCGCCATGCTATACTTACTCGTGGCGAATGGGGAAGGCTGGACCGATTGACTCACCCCAGTGCATAGAGGTGCAGCGGAAGATGCGGCATGGTCGGCGCAAAGCAGTTGCAATCGTCGTGTTCGTGGTGCTGGCGTTGTTTCTAACCACCGGCTTTCGTGTAACGGTCGTACATGGCGATTCGATGCTGCCTACTTATTCAGACGGGCAGATCGTGTTTGTAAGTCGACTCCTCGCCCTTGGCGGATCGGTTCGCAAAGGCGATGTCTTGCTCCTGCGAAAGGGCAATGACGTGCTCATCAAGCGCGTCGCCTACGTAGAAGGGCAGACCCTTGACGCTGCGAGCTCGCGCGTGTTCTACCGAGTGCGGGACTTCTTTGAGATACTTCGCATGCGGCCGGCTGAAGGTGGGAGGGATGCTGCCCAGCTCCAAGTTCCAAAGGGCTACATAGTCGTCCTCGGGGACAACGCGAGAGCCTCCGAAGACAGCCGCGCGTTTGGCCCAATTCCTCTCAGCGATGTGATTGGGCGTGTAATGAACCCCCCTCCGCTCTCAAAGTAGCGTTCGGATTATGACATGGGAGAGACGGTTTTGTACATTGCCTGACGGTGCATGCAATGCCTGACGCCGTAGAAGCAGCGCCTTTTCCAAACGCAACTTGGGGCGAAACCCAGCTTACCTTTGACCCCCAGGCGCAAGAAGGTGCGGAGCCGGCATGGGCAGTTCTGGTCTTTGCCGTGCATGCCGATGGTTTCGTGTTAGCAGACATACCCGGCAGAGGATGGACCATTCCCAGCGGAAGGATCGAGGCGGGTGAGTCGCCACGCGCTGCCGCGGTTCGGGAGACCCTCGAGGAGACCGGCTGCCTTCTGGATGAGCTTACCTACCTCGGCAGCTACACCTTCACGACGAACGGAGAGCCGCGAGTTGCGCCGGCTTACACCGCGCGCGTGCTTAGCCTGGGCCCGTTCCCGCTGGAAAGCGAATCCTGCGGCGTCTGTATGGCCGCGCTAAGTGACCTGCCATCGCTGTACCACATGTGGAATCCCCTGATGGAGAGGATGTTTGAGTATGCCTCGGCTGTGCTGGCCGAAACGCGCGCAGGCTCGTTGAGCTTGCTTGGTGGACCAGGCGCCTCTACCGACCACGAATCACGAAGCCCGACCGAGTGAGCGCCTCGAGCCGCGGGTAGGCGAGGTTCAGCAGCGTCTCTAGGTTCACAATGTCCTCCTCGTTGTACTTGAGTAGTGTTGCAAGCGACTTCTCCTTGCCGCGCAGATACTCGTACCAGAGGCGGACGGCATCCATACCGTCGAGACCTGTAGTTTCGCCGGAGCGCCGCAGCCCAAGCTGCCGCTCCACGCTCTTGAGCCCGCCCTTGTAACCCAGGCGCTTCAGCGCGAAGCAAAGGTCCGTGTGAGGCTGAGGAAACGACATGCCGAACGAGCGTTTTAGGAACGGCAAGTCAAATCCGGTTCCGAAGAATGTGACGAGAAAGTTGAACCCTTCGATTGCTTCCGGGAACTCAGCGAGATTGTCCCCCTTCACGAAGTGCCGTACTTTCAATCCATCATAAAGGCCCACCACCGTGAGGTCTTGCGGTCCATAGCCCCCGTTGGTCTCTATGTCCACGTAACCGATCCGGACACCCGTTGCGCGGACCATGCGCCAATGTTCTCGCTCCGGCAGCCGCGAGGCAAACCAGCGGAAGTCTGCATTTGCCAGCCGCCCGATCGACTCCGCGGAAGTCTCGCGAACGCGCTGCCGGGTTACCGGACCCACAGGTAGTTGAGTCTGCTCGTTCGCCGCTTCCGACCAGTGAGTGACGCCCGCTTCCCACAGGCTTCGTTCGGTTGTCGCGCCCACGCCTTGGCAGTGAATGAAGGTCGACTCGATCATGGCGGCGGCCCTGACGCGAGAAGTGAATCAAGGTGCCTGCGAACTTCGCCCCCGAGCCGCCTCACACAATTGTGGATTGCATTCTGCGACAGACCGGGCCAGTTCACCTCGGCATTCATGAGCGAGTAGGGCGCTGTTCGGTGCAGATCGGCAAGCTGGCGGGCCACGGACTCGGCATCGCCCACCACGAAGTTGATAGGGTGGCGCGCCAGGACTTTCGGGTCGTCCGGCTCAGGAGTACCATCAGGAATCTTGCCCTCTAGGCGGAACCGCCTCCACAGGGTCCTCAGAGCAGGTTCAGCCTGAGCCCATGCTGCGTCTTCCGTCTCGCCCACATAGACGGGCCTGTTTGTCGCGATCACCCCACTTCCTCCGGCGCTATGATAGATCGAGGTGTATTCGCAATACTGCTCAGGCGTGCGGAGGTGCGAGAAGAGCACGTTGAAATTCAGCCGTCCGGCAATCTCAGCAGTGCCGGAGCTGTTTACGGCGAGCCATGAACGCGAGTGAAGTGAGGCGCCGGCCACCGGCAGCGGCGAGTGGGCAGTGCTGGGAAAGTACGGTCCAGAAGATTCCTCGACCTGGCCGCACCAGGCTGCAAGGACCATCTGCAGCGACTCATTGAATCGTTCGCGGCGCTCTTCCAGAAGCGTGACGTCGAGGCCGAACATGCCGAACTCCGCTGGAGAGCTTCCGCTGCCGAAGCCTGGAGCAAGACGGCGGTTCATGAGCAGGTCCGCGGTGGCAACCTGCTCCGCGATATCCAGCGGGTGATGAAGGTTTAGGCAGATAATGGCTGTTCCAAGGCGGATGCTTCGCGTCTCCGAGGCGAGGGCTAGGGCAAGCAGCAGGGGAGCGGGAAGGTGACCGTGGTGCGCGTGACTGTGATGCTCCGAGAACCAGGCGTATTCGATCCCCACCTCATCTGCCAGCCGAACAATCCTGTTCACCTCATAGATGACGGCTGACGATGGCCGAGTAACTGGCCCCTCAACGTGGTCTATGAGGCCGAACTGAATGCGGTGGGAAGGGTTCAACAATCTAGGTCCGATACCAGAGGGCGTCCCATGCTTCCCAAAACGTCGGCGCAGTGGCTTGAACGGTCCTTGGGCCAACGATATCTACTCCGGTTCGACCAACAAATGCAGCGATGCGGTCTGGAGTTGCCAACTCGACCTTGAAGGTTACTGGCGCGCCGAGAGCAAGCGGCTGCGGCCAGGTCGCTCGAACCGAGAGTGCCACCTGTACCTGTCTCTCTATGAGCGCGCAGGCATCCGC
>VFKD01000566.1 GCA_009885735.1 bacterium | reverse complement strand
TGGCATGCGCGGCATGCGCTCTCGCCACTGTCTCGGTTTCGAAAGCAGACAACCAGCCGTCCTAGCGCACGATCAGCACGGGGCAGTTGGCGTGGTGGCTCACTCGGTCCGACACGCTTCCCAGAAGGAAGCGCTGAACAGCGCCCACCCCCCGGCTTCCCAGCACGATGAGGTCCGGCTTTGTCTCCTCTGCGATGCGGAGGATGACATCCGCAGGTGAGTAGCCGATCTCGTGCTGACCTGCGAACTCCACTCCCGCCTCTTTCAGGATTTCGAGTGTCGGCTTGGCAACCAGATTCTGGAACTCTTCGCTCGGAGGATAGACACCTGCGTCCATGCCGGGAGCTCCCATCACATTCGCAGGCACAATGGGGATGTGGAAAACGTGGAGCGCGGTGACGGCGCCGTTGAACTTCTTGGATATCTCCGCGGCGGCGTGGGCCGCGCGGAGTGCATTGTCGGATCCGTCCGAGCAGAGCAGGATGTGCTTAAACATGGTGTTCCTCTTTCAGGGCAGCAGCAGAAGCTGTGTGCCCAATGAGCTATGACTGATCGTCGCTCACCACGGTGAGCTTGTCCTCGACCTTGCAAACACCCGGTGCGTGGCCTGCTGCTCCCAACAGTGCGCGGCGTGTGTGCAGGGACCCGACCTTCCCAGCGAGCGTCACACTGCCCTCGTGTACTGACACGGAGACCTCCGTAGCGGCTCTCTCGGCGCGCCGAGAGAGGGCACGCTCCACTCGCTCCCGAACGGTATCCGAATCGGCAGGCACAGGTTTCACCTCAATGGCGTTGGAGACGCCGCGCACTCCCAGCAGGCGCCGAACCGCACGCTCAGCCTCAATACGCTGGATGAACACAGGCACCGTGCCCTCAAGCGTGACCCAGCCGTTCGAAACAGCGGCGTGTATCCGCTCATGCGGCACGAACGAGTCCCAACACAGAGTCTGCTTCACCGCTTCTGCAAGCTGCGAGTCTGATCGAGCCAACCTAGCAGGCACGTCCACTGAAATCTCGTTAGTCACATTCAGCACGCCACGCACCCGGCGGGCTGCGCGCTCTGCATAGAGCTTCTCGCTGTAGTTCCTCGCCGTCCCGGTAAGCGTGACCATGCCGTTCCGCACTCTAGCGTCAATCGTGTCCGCGTTGAGACGCTGGTCCCACTGGAGCTCCTCCAGCACCAAGTTCCTGAGCCCTTCGTTATGCGCAATGTGATTCGTCTCTCTTGTTCCCATCTATCGTCGTGTCCCAGTCGAATGTTCCACCGCGCAGCGTCGCACGGCGTCATCCACATTGTGGTGAAGAAGGCCATTGCGCACATCCGCAGATCGGCGTATTTCACTAAGCGGCTTACGCGCTGGTCCGCCCCACGGAGAGTGCCTAGAGAGAACGTCCTCACACCTCCTTCATCCCGCTTCTACCGCTGAGATCCCATATCCGGCTCCCGGGCAGGGCGAACGTACGCGGCCGCTTGAGGCAACGGGAAGTGGAGCAGCGCCCCAAGCCCGTCCATGCCGATTCGCTCGGATTCAGGACCTATGAACCGGATGCGCGCATCTTGCGTTATGGCCAGCTCGACAGCGCTCTCTATCACGTCGTCAACTGCCTCTACCCTGCTCTCTCCGCACTCAGGGCAAGCACAGCCCTCTGCGTACATGCGCCCACACGACACACACCGATGTCCGGTGAGGGTCACTGCACCGTCAACGACCAGCTCGTAGACCGCTCCAAAGAACAGGGCGCGGAGCGTAGCGTCCGTTGAGAGCACTCCGAGCCCTCCTGGGCCCGCAACCTCTCGGATTCGCCGTATGGCGGTCGCGTCCTCGGCGCTGCGAGACCGTCGAATGGTCTCCATCGCCTCGGAAAACACGTCGTCGGGCTTTGCGATGGCCATCAGTCCATGAGCCTCCCCCACAACCAGCCGCGCGAGCCCGTTCGTGAGGAGGCGCCGGAACTGCGGCAGCACGTCCGGCGAGCCGGCGAGGATAATTCTATCCGGCTGGTAATGTGTAACATGCCTGTCCAGGTGCTCCACCGCGTGCTGGACATGTCGGCGGATCTGTTCGTCTATGCTGTGCTCGATCTTGCTGTCCGCCACTCCGTACGTGCTCCCCACCCGGACGCGACCCGGCACATCGTCCTGTAGGCCCTCAAGCTCGGTGATTGAACCAAGGTCGATGCAGAAGAACCGCGCAGCCCTACGATCTACAAAGGCCACCATCGAGCGTCCGAGCGTGCTCATTAATTCAACCAGAGGGCGAACATACGCTCGATGACAGACTTGCACTGTGTCCGCAACCGCGTGGGGCAGCCTGAAGGCGCGCCAGAACCCTTGGTCCCGGCAAGAGAAGAGGGCGAGGCCGCGCCAACTCTCGCGGTTGAACTCCGCACCCACAAACCGCGTGATCTCGGCCAGATCGGCGTCAAGTGCCGCGCATGCTGTTTCATCGGCGCCAAGCGCTGCCTGTTCAGTTCGGACCGAACGCACCAACTGGTGCAGGACCTCTGCATACTTAATGGGCGACCGGATTGAACCGTCCACATTGAGGTAGAGGCTCACCACAGGACTGCCCTTAGAATCGTATTCGACCAACTCTCTCACGTCGTGCCAAGTGACCACGATGATTGCCTCCTCCTATGCGTTCTTTATGCGGCAATAATGGGACCGGCAGGAGCGCTGGTGCGCTCCTGCCGGCCGCTCGGCTAGGCGTACGGGTCGACCCGGAGGTGATCGACCACGCTCTGCACGCCCGCTGCATGAGACGCGCATCCCACAATAGCGCGCCTCTCGTGCCACGACTGAACACGGCCGCTGAGCGTCACGGTGCCTTCGTGGACATTTACGACAATGTCTCTCGCCTCGCGCTCCGCTTGGCGCTCTAGCGCCTTCTCAATGGAACTCCTGATATCCGCAGCCTGGACGGGAGCCGGCTTCACCTCGACGGAGTTCGTCACTCCGCGCACTCCAAAGAGGTAGCGCACAGCCTTGCCAGCAGCCTCTCGCTGCAGCCATGAGTCCACGCCGCCATTGAGAGTAATCCAGCCGTTTGCCACGGTTGACTGAATGCGCTCGCTGGGAACGAGTACGTCCCAGACCAGCGCGTCTCGGGCGGCCTGCGCGATCTCTGTGTCCGTGCGCTCGAAGCTGCCCATGGGGATGACCTTGACATCATTCGCCACGTCCAGCACTCCTCGAACGCGGTGGGCCGCGTGCAGAGCAGAGGTCTTCTCCGCGTAGCTCTTAACGGTTCCCGTGAGAGTTACCACGCCGCGGTCTACCTCCACGCCCACGGATGTCTCGTCGACGATTGCATCCCACTTCAGCTCATCAATCACTCGGCAATGAATCTCCGAATCCGTCAGCGCGGGTCTCCGCTCCACCATTGTGCTCATCCCAATCTTCCTTTCTGTCCCAGCGCCTGCGGTTGCTCCACGGGCGGAGGACTCACGATGTGGATTGTCATGATCATATCATCCGGCGAGGGTGGGAGGCATCCCCGTAATGGCTGATATTGGGATTGGAAGGAGGTGGTGGTTGAGGCTAAGTTTCGTCTGAGGCCAGTCCATGGCGGGCTGCCCACACAGCCGCTTGCACCCTGTCTGAAACGCCGAGCTTGCCGATGATGTGCTCGATGTGGGTCTTGGCTGTTCCTTCGGAGAT
>VFKD01000478.1 GCA_009885735.1 bacterium | reverse complement strand
TGCGAATGGGCGCCGAGCGAAACTTCGCCGCCGGCGGAATCACCAGGCCGTTTACCCCAGCATTCATCCACGGCCGCCACATTATTGACACCTACCTGGCGCTCCAGCGCTTCGACTGGGCAAAGGGCGAGCTGACCAGCTACGGCTTGAAGGCTGCTGCGCGAGCGTACGGGATTGCAGTAGACGACCGCGTCGAGCTGCCTCGCGACCAAATGGGCCGCCTCTATCGCGAGGAGACCGAACTGGTGCGAACCTATGCTCGCCACGACATTATGGAGACTGCCCGTCTGGCGGAGCTCGTTGCTCCCACGGAGTTCTATCAGACCCAGATGGTGCCGGACTCCTACGGATCGGCGGCAGTCACAGGAGCTGGCGAGAAGATCAACTCACTTCTTGTCCGTGCCTATCTCGCGGCTGGCCACGCGGTGCCCCTGCCCCAGCCGCCCAGGTCGTATGCCGGCGGCTACACCGACATTCGAGAGGTAGGAGTGCTTCGCAATGTGGTGAAGGCGGACGTGGAGAGCCTGTATCCCAGCATTATGCTGACCGACAAGATTGCCCCAGCCTCCGACTCGCTGGGCGTCTTCCTTCCCGCCCTTGCCGAGTTGACCCAGAGAAGGCTGGCCGCCAAGTCTCGCGTGAAGTCCGCCGAGGGCACGGAACGGCACTATTGGGACGGCATGCAGAACTCGTTCAAAGTGCTCATCAACTCGTTCTACGGCTATCTGGGCGCCGCCGGGTTTCACTTCAACGACTCGGCTGCAGCGGGACGAGTGACCGAGCGCGGCCGCGCCCTCGTTCAGCAGATTGCTGCGGACATGGACGCTCGCGGGGCCAAGGTGATAGAGATAGATACCGATGGCGTCTATTTCGTCCCGCCTGAAGGCGTGGAGGGCGAGGAGAGCGAGCAGCAGTTTGTGGAGAGCATCGGCGAAGGGCTCCCAAGCGGAATTCGGCTCGCCTTCGATGGCCGCTACCGCGCAATGGTCTCTCTGAAAACGAAGAACTACGTCCTTCAGCACTATTCCGGCAAGGTGGTCTACAAAGGCGCTTCGCTTCGGTCGCGCTCGGACGAGCGGTTCGGGCGTGAGTTCCTAGAGGCCGCCATCGACCTGCTTCTCAAGGGCGAGCCAGAGAGTATCGCGAAGCTCTATGAGGATGGCCTGGATGTGATTCTGAACCACCAAGTTCCCATCGAGAAGCTCTCGCGACGCGAGCGCGTCACCGAGAAAACGTTCTCTTCAAGCGCCCGCCAACGCCTGGCTACCGCCGCAACCGGCGTCGCCGTAGGTGACTTTGTGAACGTCTACGAGCGCTCGGATGGCACCCTGGGCCTGCTCGAAGATTACACACCGGGCAGCGAGAACACGTTTCACTACATGGAGAAGCTTCATAGGTTCGCGTCTCGGCTCAAGGAGGCCGTAGGCGACCAGTTCGACAGGTTCGTTCCTCGCCCCACTCCCCTGGGCCTGCCGCATAAGCACCAGGGGACGCTGGATCTGTTTGGGGAAGGCTAGCGCTGCTTCCTCGCGTTCAGCGCCTTTAGCCTCTTGCCAGCCTCTCCAAGCTGCTTCAGCGCTTCCACGCGCAGAACCGTGGCTTCCGCGTCGTCGGACTCCATCTGCCGCTCTAGAAACGTGAGGCTGCTCTCGGCGGACTGCACGGCAAGCGATGCACACTGGCTGTAGAGACCCTGGATGGGCGCATATCCGGTAGGCGAGGCAAGCCCTTCGAGGAATGCGGCAAGTTCGGCAGCCCGCTTCTTTTGCTCCCCAGTCTCCTTGAACGCGTCTTCGCGCGTTTTTGCGCCGCCTGCAAACTCCTTCTTGGCCGATTGCAGCCGGGCAAGCAGGTCGCTTAGAGCGCTGTCTGCAATGTACAGTAGCGACACATAGTCGTCCGCAAACTCCTGTCCGCCGTCTCCCGTCAGCGCCTCCTTGGCCTTCTTCATCTCGTCGATTGCCGCTGGGAACCTACCGCGAAGCGCATAGAGCCTGGCGAGCCGACGGTGCGGAATGGAGGCTTTCGCACTCGTCGCTGCGGCGCTCTTGTAAGCCTTCTCGGCCTCCTCGATCTTGCCGGCGTTCC
>VFKD01000080.1 GCA_009885735.1 bacterium | reverse complement strand
CGCTGCTGGCCTGGGATGAACGTAAGGACGTTGGTGCCGAGCTTCTGGATGCTCTCGGCAACCGCTTCCCGAGAGCCCTGTCCGATTCCAATGGCAATAATGGTGGCGCCCACGCCGATGATGACGCCAAGCATCGTGAGAAACGAGCGCAGCTTATTGGCGTTCAAGCCCCTAAGCGCCATAGTTATTGCAATCATACTTTTATGCTCCGGAAACTGGCATGCGGCTGATGTTTGTTCTTGAACTGTTGGGGTAAACGGCAGCCTACTTCGGCATGCGTTACCTTACAGGCGACGGTACTTTCAAATCTTGGTGCTCATCCATACTCTTCTGCAAGTCATCAAGGCTGAACGCGATCCAGTCGTTCATCGCGTCCTTGTCAATCTTGTGCCGATGCCGCAACACGAACGCTACCTCGTCCTGCGCGGTAGCTAGAACAGCAGCACTTCGAGCCTGTACGGTAAGGTCGTTAACAGTTTTCAGCCCAAACAGGCGGTTCATCGCGGTAATGGTCGGCACATACACTACATCGTCCGGCCTTGCGTAGCCACTCCCTAGACTGCCCTTCGCTGCAAAGAGCCCCACAACACGAAAGGCCTTACCCTTGATCTGAAGCCTCTTACCAACCGGTGAATCCTTGCCAAACAGTTTCCTCGCCACGCTTGAGCCACGTACAGCAACAAGTGCGCTCTCCTTACTTTCAGCCGCGGTGAAGAATCTGCCCTGTATGATGTTGTGGTTCCTGACAACTGCGTAGTCGTCTCCAACTCCAGAGATACTAACAGTCAGGTTTCTGCCTCCATACTTTACAGCGGTCTTGCCATAAACACTTGCGTATGCTTTGAGAACCGAGGGAGCAACGCGCAAGATTGCTGTCACGTCCTCGACCGTCATGGTCTGGTTTGCGCCTCCGCCCATCTTAAAGCTGGCGCCGTCGTCGCCAATCTTAGCGGGGATGAAAAAGAGCACATTCTTTCCATCGTTCTTGAAGAGATGCTGGGACGCCGTCGTTGATGTGTGGCTGCCCAGCATCATGACAAGGATGGCAGAGGTTCCAAGCATCAATGCGTGTGGCCACAGACCAGTGCTTCCGCGTCCTTTTAGCCAATGCTGATGGCCTATCATTCGCCCTGCTCCATCGGCGTGCCCGCGCTACCTGCTTCTCGATACCGGAGGTCTGCCTTGCTGGCCAAAGGCTCCACCTGCTTGCGGGACGGTCGGTTCAATGGTCTGCGACACGACCTGTTCACCCACCTTCAGCCCGGAGACCACCTCAACGGTCTCATTTCCCTCGAGGTCAATCTTAATGTCGCGGCGCTCCTTCTTGATGGCCACGAGCATGCCGGGCTCCGCCGGCTCCTTGGTCTTGGGATCGGGAGGAGCAGGCTTGCCGCCGGAGCCAACCTCTACGAACGATCCCTTGTCGTCGGTGCGTACCGCTTCGGCGGGAACCAGGATGACGTCATCTTTCTTCCTGACAACAAACTCGCAAGTAGCATTCATTCCGGGCTTCAGGAGCTGAAAGCTGGTGGCGGAGTTGTCGATCTCGACGCGAACGTGAACCGTGGTGACGTTCTGCTCCACGATGGCGGTTGGGTCCACTCTTGCGACCTTGCCCTCGAACGGAAAGCCGGGGTAGGCGTCGATCGTGACCTCAACAACCTGGTTTTCGTTTACGTTCGCGATGTCGGTCTCGTCCACCGTCACATCCACGTACATCCGAGTAACGTCACCTAGCTGCAGAATGTTGTTTCCAGCGGCAGAAAAGGAGAGCGCGGAGGTGATGATAGTTCCTTGCTCTACATACTTCGTCAGAATGACGCCGTCCGAAGGAGCGCGCACGGTGGTTTGCTTGAGAGTGGTGTCTGCATTGATAAATGAGGCTGTAGCGCGTGCAATCGTCGCCTTAGCAGCGGTGACATCAAGCTCGCGGATACCGTTGGTGGCTCGGTTCTCTTTAGCTTGCTCCAGAGCCGACTGCGCGAGCGCCAAGGCGGCAGTAAGCTGCTTAACCGAAGCATCAGCCTCACGGGTCGCTACCACGGTGTTGTCGATATCTATCTTCTGCGCCTTCACATTGTTCATCTGTGCCTGAGCCTGTTTAACTCTTGCATCGGATGCTTCGATGGCTGCTTTCTGCTCCTGCTCGAGAGTAGCGAGCTTCTCCTGAGCGCTGGAAGAGGTAGCCTCCATGACGTCGTGGTTCGCCTGGGCGGTGTCCACAAGCTGCTGGGAGACAAAGCCCTTCTCCAGCAAGACTCTCTGGCGGTTTAGGTTCGCCTTCGCGTTCGCAAGGTTCGCAACGGCCTGATCATTCGATGACTTGATCTGGGCTCTCTCCTGCCTCTGGTTCACCAGGAGTTGCGCATGCTGCTTCTGGGCGTTGTTGTAGCTTGCTGCGGACGAGTCGTAGGATGCCTGCCAGAGATCAGGCATGCTCCTCTCGTTGTTTACCGCTCGATCCCGTCTAGCGTTTGCAGCAGCCAAGTTTGCCTTCGCGGACTCGAGCGACGCGCGTGCTGTGATGACAGCTCTGTCGCTCTGCACGATTTGTAGCCTGTGCTGTTGGCTGTTCTGCTCAACGCGGGCGGTAGCAGAGTCGATGTCCGCTTTAGCGGTATTGACGGATAGCATGGTGTCGGCAGGGTCGATCATGGCCAGGACCTGATCCTTCTTCACGATGCTGCCCACATCCACCTTAAGCTCGTCCACACGCCCGCCGGCCTTCGACTTGATGTCGACGGTTCGCCATGGCTTCAGCACTCCGGTTGCGGAGACGGTCTTCTTGACCGTGCCGCTCACGACTTCGGCCAGCTTATACTGCGCCTCACCGGCTGCACTTGCAGCGCTCGCGTTCTTTGACCGCCAGTAGAAGAAGCCGACCGCAATAGCGGCTACGATAAGGATGGGTCCAAGGGCTTTTTTCACGGTCTCTGACCTCCCGAGAGGTATGTGTCGTTATCGCCGATAGCCCGCTTGAGGCGGGCGTCCGACGTGTAGAAGTCGTAGATGGACTGCACAACATTGGTCTCGGCCGTCACAAGCTGGGTTTGGGCGGTGATAATGTCAATCACGGTGCCTGCTCCCTCCTTCTGTGCATCTGTGGCGGCGGTATAGTTCACCTTTGCGGCGGTGAGGGCAAGCTGTGAAGCGACCAAGCGGATCCGCGACTCTTCGCGAAGAAGATACGCCTGCTCTACTTCGAGTTGGATCTGCTGCTTCGTCAGTTCTTCCTGTTGCTTCGACTGCTCGAGCGATGCCTTGGCATCGCGCACCTGTGCCCTGCGGAAGCCCGCGTCAAACAGCGGGTATGAAAAGGTGGTGACAAACGAGCGGTTCTCTCCAGGGTCCGGGTCGAAACGATATCCCTCAACGATGTCTGCCTCGACAAGTACACCCGCGTTAATGTTCGCAATCTTGACGCTGTACTTCCCCTGATCCGACACTGCCAGCGCTCGCTTCAGGTCTAGCCGCTTCTCCATCGCGACGTTCACGTAGTGGCTTGTGCCTCGCGTATCGGCCTCGGGAGAGGGCGCGTCAACCTTCACATCAGGAAGTACGACCGCGACTGGTGTGAGCAGCCCCATTGCATTCTTAAGGGAAGTCTGGGCCAGGCGAACATCATTTCGCGCTTGAATCACTTGGACCTGCGCGTTGTTATAGTCCGCCTCCGCCTGAAAGATGTCTTTCTTCGGGGCGGTTCCGGCCTCCGCAAAGGCCTTGGTGCTGTCAAGGGTGGTCTTGGCTCTCTCGACGCTGGACTCTGCTACTCGAACTAGCTCAATTCGCCTGAGCAGCTCGTAGTAGGAGGTCGTTACGGAGAGGACGATGTCTTGGCGCGTGTCGCCAATGTTGTATTCAGACGCTCGAAGCCCCGTCTTGCTGGATGCTACGCTGGCTTCGCGCTTGCCGCTGTCATACAAGATCTGCCGGGCATTGATGGTGGTTGTGGTCTGCTCTGATGTACTGGTGCTGAGCACGCCTCCGGCTCGAAATGTGTTGCGATCGTTGCTGTAGCGTATCTGTGGTGAAATCTGCGGATAGTAGTCCGCCATGGCCTGGGTAACTCGTGCCTTGCTGCTCTCTGCCTGTTGCTTGGCAATCTGCAGCAGAGGCTGGTTTGCCAGACCGACCCGGATCGCGCGATCCAGGCTAAGCGGCTGTGTGAGGTCCACGGGCTGCGTCGCCCTCTTGCCGCTTTGTGCATTCGCCAAGCCCGAAGCGGTCAACATAAGTGCGAATGCAGCGGCCAGACTTCTATAACGATGATTGGATCGGATAGACATGCGCTCCAGAGAGTCTCCTTCCGGCATTGGGTCGGCGCCGCAGAGATTCCGCGACGAATGGTACAACGGGATAAGATCGTCAAGACAGACTGAACGGCACGCGAGTGCGAACCATCCTGCAGCAATCATCCGAACAGCGGTCTCACTCTAGTGGACTGTTCGCGGCGGGAATTGGTGACACTCCCACTCCCACCTGCAGCCTTCTGGATCGGCGGGCCTTCCGTGAAATCAGCTCGACGTCCGGGTCTGCCTGCAAGTGGCTTGGAGTTCGAAGCAGCCGCTCAGCCGCTTCCACTGCCTCTGCTGCTATCGCGAGATGGTCCAGGCCCTCATACACACTTTGCTTGCCGTCGAGCGTAAGCCGGTCGAACGTCGCTGACATTCGTGCAACGCGGTCCGCCTGAGCCGCAGACATTATCTCCTGGGCTTCCGCCGTTAGGGCGAGTCGGACGACTCGTCGGTCGGTGGTATCCGGCATGCGCTCCAGCATTCCGCGCTTCACCAGGCGGTCCACTATCCGCGACATGGCGGGCACCTTGATCTCCATTCGCTTGCACACATCCAGCATCTTCTGGCCCTCCTTCTCTGCAACGCAGTAGAGGCAGGTGAGCTGGGAGATGGGATATTCGTTGAGCGGGGAGGAGGGGTCGCCACGAAACACGAGCGCCTTGAGCACTCGATGCAGAACCTCCTGCATCGCCCCAAGGCTAATCTCCGTGGACTCACTGGCAGAAGTAGGCATCCATCCTCGCGTGGCAGGCCGCCGAAAGGTTCACAACCTGCAACAGTTCCGTATGTACAATAGTTTACACGCAGGAACTATTCGAGTCAAGAGAATGCGATGAGAATCTTCAAGCGAAGTTGCCTACTGTTGAGCGACGGCCAACGCATGCATACAAGTAAGGGTAGCTTGGACGACCGCGCTGCCGTCACGGGCTTGGTTGACCTAGGTCACTTGAGTCCGAGGAGATGTTGTAGTTATGTCAATGTCGCGAACAGGTCCAGAAACTCAATCCATTGTAACGGTCCTGTTACTGTCACCCTGAGCAAAGCCACAGCCGATTCCCTCACCCCAACCCTCTCCCTGCCGCTCGTTCCTCGCTGGGAGAGGGAGTAACGTGGCGCAGTCGAAGGGTCCGGTAACAGCCGATCGGGTACGCCTGGATGTTTCGTTCCCGCTAGCACCATGCGAGAATGACGCGCTTCCAAACGGCGGAAGCTCCGTTCAGCATGACAACAAAGGAGCGGTAAAGTGCGCGTGCGTTGTGT
>VFKD01000273.1 GCA_009885735.1 bacterium | reverse complement strand
TGAACGCGCCGGTCTCTACGCCTGGGTTCGTCACCGCATTTGGGTTCGCGCCATGGGCCAGCAGCACCTGCACCACAACCGCGCAGCCGGGCCGCGAGGATGTGCAGAGGGCGGCATGCAGCGGTGTCTCGCCGGTATCCGGGAGGCTGCTGTCCACGTCAGCGCCGTTCTCGATTAGAAACTGGCAGAGCTGCCAATGCCCGTGAAACGCAGCGGCATTGAGACCGAGGTCGGCCCCGAGCGACGCGAGCGATTCACCCTTGGAAAGAAGGAACTGGATGGCGCTCACATCACCATAGTAGGCGCACCACTGGACGAGCGAGGTTCCGTTCGCGTCGGTCGAATTCGCGGCATTGCCCGCAGCGAGGTATTCGAACACCAGGTCGGTACGGCCATCTACTATTCGGTCAAGCATCCTTCTTCTCCCGCTGTTGCTGTTTGGTCAGACCTGGTGGCAATCCGTGCTCAACACTCAGATACTCACTCTCGACTCAACAACCTACATTGCAGCCAAGACTTGTGCTGCAAGGTACTCGAGTTTCACCTTCACGTCGGGCAGTCCGACGCTAGATGCGCAGTCCAGCATCCTGTGAGAGAGCGAACACCATAACTTACTCGAGTACCAACTGAGGCTCTGACCGAGAGCCCACGCGGCGAACTCCGGCCAATCAGCATGGTTGAACAGTCTGTGATGCCGAGCAGATTCCCACAGAACCCAGTCCACGAGTTTACCTAGCAGCTCCTCAGGATACTCATTGCGGTCCCGACATGCCGCTCCGACCAGTAGGGCGTAGGCGAAGGGAGCACGATCCTCGTATGTGTCTAGGTGGTCGATACCCCACGCAAGGAATCGAATGAGACCGTACTCCACATCTGGTCCCAGGACCATTGCGGACTCTATTAATCCAATGAGATAGTATTCGACAGAGTCCGAGTGGTCCCGGCCAAGCGGATTCGTCGCTTCCGTTAAGAGGCATGCGCAAGCGAATGCTCTCATTGTGTGACTACCCATGCGATCTATTCCGAGCAATTGATTGTATTGAGTATCGTCCGGCCTGGCATAGCTGGTAAGGCGGAGTACCTCAACCGGTTCCCATGGAATCGGGACAGGTACATCGCCTGTGTCACGAATCTGCACAAGCTCTCGAAGGTGCTCGTCGACATGGTAGCCATAGTTCGCGCGGGCAACTTCAAGCAGCAGAGCATCATTCATACGTGCGCGAAGGACATCAAGCAGCGCAGTCTCGCTGGGCCGAAACGTAGCGAGAAGCCTTGTGTATGCTCTTGTGTGCGTGAAATTACTGATGATTCAACTCCTTATCCCGATCTATTCGTGAACGAGCCTGCGATCTGCCGTGATTCCTGCGAAACCAGGAATGCACAAGAGCAAAACAGGATTCCCGCTAAGGACATGCGGGAATGACGGTTTGATGGCCTGTACCGCTTTCACGACCAATGTGGAAAATGCGGGCTATCCAGCTCGCGCTTCTCACGCAAGTACGCGGCGCCTCCACACTCTTCGTATCTGGCAAGACAAACAGGCTTGCCATCTGCCCGCCTCACCGACGGTCGAAACTAAGAAGATGACATACGCCCATCATCGCCTTACGTTCATCCAACGCTGAATATAATCTTCACGCGAGTCGACGACCTGATAGGTCACGACTGCATCCAGCGGAACGGCCGTGGGAATGTGCGTGGCGAATGCGATCTCGCCGAACATCGGTTCGCGGCCAACTACAAACACTCGCCCATTGAACGTCTCGAAGGAGCAGTGCTCGAGCACCAGTCCGCCCTGTATCATCTTGGGTGCGTTGGCAACGTGGAGAACGAGCAGCTTTCCGTTAAGATCGGGAAGGAAGTCCTCATCCATGGTCGGTGTTCCGCCCACTCCTGGTGTTATCCACGCAGGCGTCTCCACCACGGCCTGAATCTCCGAGTCCGGAGCAGGTAATCCTCTGCCGAGTCGAAGATGAGGAAGTCCAGTACCTTGTCCCATGCAATGACCGTCTCAAGGCTCGAGTACCATCCGTATTCTGCATTGCTTGGCACTCTTCCCACCGTCATGAGATGGCCATCTGTCCGGCGAAATGTAACATCGGTAGTGAGCGCGGCCGCGTCAAACGACTGCGGCGCATTCTTGAGGGTTGTCATTACTACCTTTCCCGTGAAGTCTGGAAGGCCCCCATTCACGTTCTTCTCGGGCGGCGCTTGAGAACCACTCTCCCTCGAGGATTTGTACCAGATACGGTTCCACCACGGCTGACCGAGCTTCTCGCGCAGATTATAGTCAGCGCGGGACTCAAAGATCATGAAGTGCAGCACCGCATCCCATGCAACTGAGTGTTCGACTCCCGCAGCCCAGGTGCTGCCGGAAGTTGCAGGCACTCGACCAATGATGAACTGCGACCCGTCGAACTGCTGGAATGACGCCTGCTCCAAGAGAATTCCCGCGTGCGATTCTCCTTGGTATTCACCATATGAGAGCAAGACAATCTTGCCCGCAAAGTCTGGAACATTGTCGCCATCACGGTCTAACGTGGTCACGGGCGGGTGCTCTCGGACACCGCGGCTCGACGCATGCGGCTCTCGGGCAGCCCGGCCCCGAAAGAAGTCCTTCCACGACCGCCCCGCTATGCGCATCCGGTGAAAGAGGTCCTCGTTAGAGTTGAAGACGATGTACCTCACGACTAGGTCCCATGCCACCGCACCATCCGTGCCCGAGCACCAACCGCTGATCCCAAAGCCGACCAATCGCCCTGCCACAAAGAGTCTGCCGCTCATCTCCTTGAATGAGCAGCTCTCCAAAACGGTGCCTGTTGCGCCTGTTCTCGTGCCGCTGGCGCCAAAGAACAGGACCGTCTTGCCGCTGAAGTCCGGAAGAGAATTCTCAGTCATGCCCCGCCCTCAATGAATACGCTTGTGTCGGCTGCCCACTGCCATTGACGTCCGCACGGAACCGACACGGGCCTCGCCTCGGTAAAGTGACTAGGCTCTCGACGCCATATTACAGGCTAGCAGTCGAAGAGTCAATCGGGAGCACCCATGGGCCACGCAGCCATCCGCATTGACACCAAGACAGCAAGCAGGGATAATACAGGTATGTCTACCGGAAGTGCGCGCGCGCGAATTCACCGCCCGGCGGGAAGGTCGCGGCCCGCGCCAAGCCTCAAGAAGCGCATCAAGTCCCTCCTTACGCTCCTGGTTATCGCGGTGGGCGCCGCTGTTGCCACTGTCGCCACCTATCTCCTTGTAATCGTGGTTCAGGTCTCCAAGGAACTGCCCTCCATCAACGAGATTGGCGACTTCAAGCCGGGGCAGAGCACAACCATTTACTTTGCCGACGGCAAGCCGATGGCCATCCTGGCCGCTGAGAACCGCCGACCTGTGAAGCTCGAACAGATCTCCGCACACCTCGTGAATGCCACGATCGCGGTGGAAGACTCGCGGTTCTTCGAGCACAAGGGAGTGGATGTGAAGAGCATTGCTCGCGCCGCGCTGAGCCTCGTAAAGACCAGCAAGGTGACGCAAGGCGCCAGCACGATCACCCAGCAGCTCACGCGCAATATCGCGGAGCTTGGTATAGGCCGCAAGAAGCATCTCCGCCGCAAGGTGGAGGAGGCGCTCATCGCGGTTAAAATAGAGCAGACCTTCGACAAGAACGAGATTCTCGAGCTCTACCTCAATCAGATATACTACGGCAGCGGGGCGTACGGCTGCGAGGCCGCAGCGAGAACCTACTTCCACAAAGGCGCGGACAAGCTCACCCTTGGAGAGGCCGCCCTGCTTGCGGGCATTCCGCAGAGGCCATCGACCTTCGGCAGAAACCTGGATGCAGCAAGGCGCAGGCGCGAAATCGTGCTGAATGCGATGGTGGCCACAGGCAAGATCAACTCCACAGAAGCCGCCAAGGCGAGAAGCGAGAAGCTGAAGCTGTATAAGCCGGAGCCACGCGGTAACAAGGTCTATGGCGCACCGTACTTCGTGAACTACGTCGAGCGTCAGATGGTAGCCAAGTATGGTCAGGACGCCGTCTATAGCGGCTGGAATATATACACCACGCTCGATTCTCGAATGCAGGACTCTGCCGAGGCAGCCCTGCGCCGCGGCGTGATCCGAAGCGGAGCGGCGAATCAGGGTGCGCTCATCAGCCTCGACCCAAAAACAGGCTATATTCGGGCGATGGTGGGCGGAGTGGACTACAAGAAGGACCAGTTCAATGCGGTGGTTCAAGGCAAGCGCCAACCAGGCTCCACGTTCAAGCCGATCGTCTATGCCGCCGCACTCGACACGGACGTCTGCACTTTGCGTTCCACCTATATCGACGACCCCAGCTTTCGGGGGCAGCACGCAAGCGACAAGTGGCATCCCAAGAACTATACGAACTCCTACAGCCACCGTGCCGTTACGGTGCTCACGGCCATCAAGCAGTCGATGAACACCATTGCAGTCAAGGTACTGATGGAGACAGGAATTAGCACCGTCATCGACTATGGACACCGAATGGGCCTCAGCACCGAGATGGCCCCGTACCCGCCTCTGGCTCTCGGCGCATCCGCGGTCCGCCCCATCGAGCTCTGCTCTATGTACACGATCTTCATGAACCAAGGCAAGCGCTGCACGCCAATGGGAATTCTGAGAATCACGGACACGAGGAACGAGGTGGTGGAGGAGTTCGCATCCACGGTTGAGGATCCGCGGCTCCGGCCCGAGACGGTCGAACAGATCAGCCATGCGCTCCGCGAGGTCGTTACGAATGGAACGGGCCGCTCCGTGCGAGACGTTCCGAATGCGATTGGCAAGACCGGCACCACAAGCGACCGAATAGACGCTTGGTTCGCGGGTTCCACCCCTGAGCTCACTACCGTGGTGTGGGTTGCACATGTTGAGCGCAGCGGCAAGAAGATTCGGTACCTGCCCATGCCTGGAGCCGCAGGCGGAAAGTTCTGCGCGCCAATTTGGCGTGAGTTCATGCTGAAGTCGATTCCGCTTCAGCAGGCCTACAACAAGGCGCCCGCACAGCCGCTCACGGAGGTGCTCCCATCGTCCGGAACCAAGAAGATGCCCATTCTTGGTCCGCAGATTCCCGCCGCGGGAGCCGGGGCAGATGAGCCGCTCGCCGACCCAAGCCTCCAAGAGCCTGCTGCAGTTGACGACGGCGGATTGCCAGGCGCCGCGCCCACCGCGCCGATATCCACTGCCCCCTCGCCGGGAGGAGAGAGTGGTCCTAGCCCGATCTCCGGCAGCGGAGCGC
>VFKD01000331.1 GCA_009885735.1 bacterium | reverse complement strand
GCCTCGAAGCTGGCTATCTGGCGGCCAAATGCGTTGCGAGCAACCTCAATGTCGATGAGGCCGAGCCGAGGCTGAGTGCTGCCTAGGATGTCGGTGGCCATGAGGATCAGTCCGGCGCAGGTTCCGTAGACTGGCATGCCTGACGCAGCGCGCGCTCGAATCGGCTCTGCAAGGTGCGCGCGGTCCATCAGTTTGGCGATGGTGGTGCTCTCGCCGCCGGGAATAATGAGCCCGTCGACGCGGTCGAGGTCCTCAACTGTTCGCACCAGCGCAGACTCAGCGCCAACCGTGGACAGCATTCTCCGGTGCGCATCGAAGTCGCCCTGCAGCGCGAGAACGCCTATGCGGGGCCGTTGGTCAGACACCTAATCGCCGGCCGCCACCAGTCGCCGAACCGCCTCCACAACAGGCAGGTGGTCCGTCTCTCCGGGCACTCCGCCGTAGTAGTCAATCTCTAGATACTTGCTGGTTGGGGCGGGCGCATCCGGAAGAGTGAGCCTGGTTGGTCTTGACTTGAATGACTTGGGCGACAGTCGCTCTACGCATCCCGCAAGCACCTCGCCTGCTAGTCCGCAAGTCTGCCATCCACCATCTACTGCTAGCAGTCTTCCGGTCTTGCGGACCGACTCCGCTACTTGCTCGTGCTTGAGTGGGTTCACCACGCGGAGATCAACAATCTCTGCGGAGATGCCATGTGATTCAAGCTCCTCTGCAGCCCGACTGCACCGTAGGGTGGAGTAGCTCGAACCGACCAGCGTGACGTCGCTTCCTTGCCGTAGGACTTGCGGACCCTCTTGAGATAGATCAAGCTCGCGGACGGGTCCGATCTCATCTTGCTGCGAGTAGAGCCAGCGATCGTCAATATAGAGGACCGGATCGTCGCACAGCACCGAAGCCACGAGCAGGTCCCGTGCGTCTGCGGCGGTGGCGGGCATCACCACTCTCAAGCCTGGGATGTGCGCATACCATGCGTGCAGCGCCTGGGAGTGCTGTGCGCCCTGTTCGCCGCCGCGATTGACTATCGCGCGAATGGTCACACCCGGATGCACTTGACCCCCAAACATGTGGCTCCACTTAGCGGCCTGATTCACGATCTGGTCAGTCGCCAATATCATGAAGTCCATCCGCGGATGGATAACAATGGGTCGGTAGCCAAACAGAGATGCCCCAACCGCTGCTCCGGTACATGCAAGTTCAGACACGGGGCTATCCATCACCCGGTCCTTGCCATACACTACGTCGAGGTCTTTCATCGTATCGCCGACGTACCAGGGGCTCCATAGCCCTTGGCCAAACGCGAACACTTCTGGATAGTTGCTGAGCAGGTAGTGGAAGGCCTCCAGGATGCCGGCGCTATAGGTGGTGGTATTTGCGCTCACGCTGCGCTCCAGCCAGAATAGACTGGGCCTAGCAACTGCTCGGCGGCTGGATAGGGAGCCTGCATGGCGTACTCCACGGCGTCGCTCACCTCCGTGCGGACGCCGGATTTCATGGTCTCGTAATCCTCGTCAGCCAGCCAGCCGCCACTCTTCATGGCCGCAGCAAGGCGGCCAACTGGGTCTCGGTCCTTCCACTTCACCAGGTCGTCCTTGCGTTGAACGCCGACGTCCGTGTCCTCTCGGTGGCCCACGTGTCCGCGCCACCGGTAGGTGACAGCCTCAAGGAAGAACGGGCCGCTCCCTTGGCGCATCGCGGCGACAGCCTCCGAAGCAACACGATTCACATTCACCACGTCGTTGCCGTCAATCACCGCGTTCGGCACGCAATGGGCGTCGGCATAGCGGGCTATTGAATTGCTTGGCTGGCGCAGGTCTATATGGAGATGGCTGGAAAAGAGGTTGTTCTCGCACACGAACAGCAGCGGCAGCTTGTAGACGGCGCAGAGATTGAGGCACTCGTGAACCACGCCTTCCTCGGCCGCGCCGTCACCGAAAAATGCAGCCGCGCAGGCACCCCTCTTGTCCTTCTGCGCGGCGAGTGCTGCTCCAACAGCTAGGGGAACGGTTGCACCAACGATGGGAACCGACCCATGAAATCCGTGTGCGGGATCATACAGGTGCATGGACCCACCCATGCCTTTGGAGCAGCCGTCTGCCTTGCCGAGAACTTCCGCCATCAATTCACGAACACTGCCTCCCATTGCCAGAAACTGGGTGTGGGACCGATGGGTTCCGAACACCCTGTCATCCGAGGTAAGCGCGGCAGCGACGCCAACTGCTATCGCCTCCTGGCCAATCCCAAGGTGGCATGGGCACAGTGCCAGACGCTGCTCAACGAGCGTTCCGATCGCCTCCTCACAGTAACGGATGAGAAGCATCATTCGTAGCTGAGAGTGCAGGAGTGCAGGTGAACTGTCGGCAATATCCAGCGGACCGGTGTAAGATGATGCGTCTGATAGTGTTCCAAGCGCGTTCGATACAGAAGCTGTCAAAACAGTGGCCTCAATCAAGAATTCTTGCGTATTCGGCGGTCATGATACGCAGCATTGCCTTCCAAACAGGAGGCAAAGGTAGAACGGTGCGTCAGGCCATGGCGGAGACAACCGAAGGTGTCACGCGAGGGCGCATAGGTACGGCGAACGGCGGAAACCTCGGCGCCGTCCATTTGCCGTTCGACCGGCGTAGTATACCCTGTGCTGATCAGGCTCTTACTGGCCGGACGAAGGCTACCGGGTCCGCTGCTGCTCGAAGCAGTAGACCCCCTTCTTGTTGGAGGTTATCACGTCCAGCAGCCCATCCCCGTTGATGTCTGCCACGAGAAACTGAGTTCCGACGCCGGAGTCTGAATCTATGACGTGCCGTACCCACTGCACTTTGCCCGCCGTACGCTTGAGCTCAAACCAGCAGAGCATGCAGGGATCGGAAGGGTTAACGTCGCCGCTTGGGCCGTGCGCCCAGAACCGTTTGCCGGTAACGAAGTCCATCACGCCGTCGCCGTTAATGTCCGCCATCACAAGCGCGTGCGACTGCGAGAAGCTGGTGTCTATAACGTGCTCGACAAACTCAGGACCATCTGCCCCCTTGCGCTGCTCGTGCCACCAGATTCCCACGTTGTGCGCAGAGCTGCTCACGACGTCTGGAAGCCCATCTCCGTTCACATCGTAGACAAGCATCTGCGCGCAGGGGCCGCCAAGCTTCACGGGTACGAACTTCCAGGGTCCGCTTCGAGGGTCCACCGGGGCTGCATAGTAACCGTCGGTTGTGATGATGTCGGCCCTGCCATCTCCAGTGATGTCTCCCACTCCCAAGCCGTGTGAGAATCGCTGCGTGCCGGGCTGCTTTGCGGCGCTCACCACATGGGCTGCGTAGGGCTTCGTGGGTTCGCCAGTGGGCTCATACCAGGCCATATAGGTCTCGTCGTACGGGAACACGAGAACAGGCTTGCCGTTGCCCAGCAGGTCGGCGTAGGCTTGGCTCTCGTTGCACGCGCTGTGCCATATCTCGTGGCTCTTCCAGTGGCCGGGCCTGCTGCCTGGATTCTTGCGCCAGACTGCCGGACCACCGGGCATTCCAACGACGATCTGATCCATCCATCCATCGCCATCCATGTCACACGCGAAGTTGATGAAACTATTGCTGTAGCCGGTAGCTGCATCGAACTTTTCGATGGGAGCAATCTCGTGGGGAGTCCAATTCGGCGCTTCATACCAGAGGTTGCCGGCAAGGATGTCCAGCTTTCCGTCGCGGTTGACATCGGCAACACACACGCCTTCGGACCGAAACTCCTTGTCGATAACGGTACGCTTCCAGCGGATGTCGCCGCCGCTAGCTGCGCACGGAAGGGCCATGGCAAGCAGCGTTAGGACGAAAATCAGAGCAATGGGTGAATAGGTCACTCTCGTCTCTCCTCGGTTAGTCGAGTTGGCCGACATTAGTGCGATGCGTGCTTGTGACGGCTCGATAGCGCTCCGGGAAGCAGGTTCAGGATTAGGTTGAAGCCTTGTGACCGGGTCCTGTAGGCAACCCCGACTTCCATACAGTCGAAACGTCTCATTAGGCCAAGCATTGTGTCGTATGCCCGCTTGCGCTCTAGGTCGTAATTCACTAGTACATCGTAGCCCCACTTTGGCCCTAGAACAGAATACTGCAGGCGCAGCTCTTGGCGCACATCGGTACGGTCAAACAAGAATGGCGTTTGGCCAAATCCCTTCTGATAGGAGTAGCCAGCTCCGAGGCGGGTGTCGGTGCGAAGCATGTAGCTTATCTCCATATCCGGCGCAAGAATCGCATAGCTATCGCCTGTTCCGTATCGGCCCCCGAAGCCCGTGGCGCCAACGCGCACGGCTAAGCGTGGGAAGATCGAAATGGCAGGACTTGAGATGTCGGCTCGAAATCCCAGCCGTGCGGTCTCGGTTCCTGTGGGCAACTCTTCGTAGCGTCCAAGTGAGAATTCTGTGTTTGCCACCCATGCTCGGTTCCTGGGTGAGCGGGGTCGCGCGCCTGCCTCGTCGTTAACCCCCAATTCTTCTCGGCCCAGCAGATACGAGTTCCTAATGCCTGCCTCAGGAAGTCTGCTCACTCGGAGGTCCGTTCGATTCCGCTTGTAGACAGGCGCGTTTGCGCTCAGCACTCCATAGAACGTGCCTCTATTAATTGCTCTTGATGATGTGGTACTGCCCTGCATTAACGGAGACTCGGACTCCAACGCGCTCCGAAGGGGCTCAGCGCTGAGCGCAGCTCGTTGCTTGGGTGGAGGCGCGTCCTCCGCCGGACTTCCGGTATCCTGCTCGAAGGCTATCGTTCCGGTCGGAGTGCGCTTGAGCGACAGGCCGATGTCGTAATCGAAGGAGGTCTTCGAGTCGCTTCGGAAGTCTCCTGCAATGCGATAGCGCAGCCCGAGGTCCTTGGAATATCCAGGCAGAGGAAACGGGCTCGACACCTGCTGCCCAAACTTCTTCTCGAAATAGGGGAGGACAAAGACCTTCGTGCCGCCTAGCCAGATGCTTACATCGCGTGCCTTCATCGTGCCGTTTGCAGACATCCGAAGCTCTCGAGCCGAGATGCGAAAGTCGGGCCTATCCAGAGAGCAAGTTGTTGCAGATGCATTTCGAGCTACCAGCACTTGCTTTGGCATCAGCTCAATCTTGCTGCCATACACGCGAGCGCCTCCGGCAGATGCGACGGCATCAAGGAGCGAGCCGGTCTGATCGTCCGGCCTGAATTCGAGCATGCGGCCCGTGATGAGTCCCTCGGGTCTCTCCAGGCGAAGCTTGCCTTTGACCTTTATCGTGTCGTTCGGGCTGCCCTCCGCATCGTCGGCAATGAGCAGAATTGTCTCATTGCGAACGGTGTCCTCCAACAGTATGCGAACGGGACCGGGCGAGTTAAAGTAATCTGTATCGGGTCTCCAGATGAGTTGTCCGAATTCGGTAATGCTGACTCGGCTGAGCGTGAATGGGGGTTTCTGCAGTGCGCTGAGCCGCTTCTGGGCTGTACAACGAACCGATGCTCCCGCTAAGCAGATCACTCCGCACGCGAGCCACGACACCGTGGGGCGACGGCGCAGGCTGGTCAAAGAACGGGTGAGAACTGACGGTGAGTCAACAAGTGGGCGCAACAGTGCCTCTTTCAAACGTTCAGAAGAGCAAGCCGCGTTGGGCCGCAGCAACGGAGTCTCACAGTTCCTGAGTTCGGTGTCCAGGGAGTCTCTTCCTCCTAAGCGTACCTAGAATACGACGCGCATTCCGCTTGGCGCGTTCCGCGCCGATTGCTTTCTTGACATCCACAGGGGCGTGCCGTATACTTCACTATTGTGGTGCATATTGACGCCGCACACGTGGAGTGGTTGAGGGTGACACGAGCAAGCAAGAGTGCATTTGAGCGCAACAAGCCGGTGTTGCGGATAGTTCTGCCTGCGGCTATTGCCGCGCTTGCCATCTATGGCGAGCCGTATCTCTCGGCGTTTGCGCGGTCGCGCCCTGGGGTCCTGCCCATCGTCATGTTCGTCCTGATGGGAATCGTGATTGCGCCCAGGCTTCGGCGGTGGCTGATTGTAACCCTGTGCTTCGGGGTGGCGCTGCTCGCGCTGCGTCCTGTTGCATTGCCGCCGTCAATCCACTATATGTGGCTTGAGAATGCGTACCCCTACATTGGGGCTGCCATCGCGATTCTCGCGAGCTTCGCTGG
>VFKD01000521.1 GCA_009885735.1 bacterium | reverse complement strand
TCGGTGGAGCCTACCCCACAACATACAATGCGATTCAAGGAGTTGTATACAGGAGTCTGCCTATTCTCCATAGCATGTGTTCTGGTACATTAGGGTGGCCCACAGCCGAGTGGCTGTGCGTGGCCCGCACGAGGGCGGTTGGCTCAGTGGTAGAGCGCCTCGTTCACACCGAGGAGGTCGCTGGTTCGAATCCAGTACTGCCCACGCTGAACTCTTGCTGCAGGAAAACGGCTCTGGGGGCAAATGCTCCCGGGGCCGTTTGGCAGATGCGGTGGCTCGTATTCGAGTTCCCGCGGTTGACGCAACCAGAGCGCGCATGCTACACTTCCCCACTAATCTACCCGTCTTGCGAGAGCGCTCCGGCAGGATACTGAGGCCGCGACCCCCAGGGGTCGGCCACGTATCCTGTTTGTTTTGAACAGGCTGCGCAGCCCCTCCGCCCGACTTCGAAGGACAGACCATGCAGGTAACCAAGGAACAACTCGACCCATGCACCGTGGAACTCGCCTTCACCGTTGAGGCCGAGGCCGTGTCGAAGGCATTTGGCCGTGCATATCGCGAGTTTGGAGCGTTCACCGCCGTCCCGGGCTTCCGGCCCGGCAAGGCGCCCCGGTCGATGGTCGAGAAGTTTGTCAACCACGAGCGGCTAAAGGAGCGAGTCGCGGAGCTTCTTGCGGTCTCTGCATATCACCAAGCGCTGAAGGACGAGGACGTAACCCCCTACGGTGACCCGGATGTGGACTTCGGCGACCTCACCGAGGGCGAGGAGTGGCAGTTTAAGGCCGTTGTGGCAACTCCGCCGAGCGTGGTCCTCGGAGACTACTCCGACATTGCCGTGGAGCGCCCGGTCTTTCCGTTCAGCGAGGAAGATATAGACGCCGAACTAGAGGGCTTTCGCCGCGAGTATGGCCGTCAGGCGAAGGTGGAAGGTCGGCCCGTGAAGGCGGAGGATTGGGTGATTGCCGAGACCTCGGTGTCGCTCGATGGCGAGACACCGCCGGAGCCTAAGCGAACGCTCATTCGTCTGGGCAACAACATTCCTGGGTTCGACGAGGCCATTATCGGCCAGGAAATCGACGAAGAGCGCGCCTTTAGCCTCTCCTATCCTGATGACTACCAAGAGGAGGACCGGCGGGGGAAAACGGCCCACTTCACCGCGCGCGTGGTGAGCATCAGCGAGAAGGTGCTGCCAGACCTTAACGATGAATTCGCGACCACCGTCTCTGGGTATGCGACCCTTGAGGAGTGGCGCGCTGCCATGCGAGCCGAGCTCCAAAAGAGAATGGTCGAGCTGGCAAACCAGGTGGCTGAAGGGCGAATCGTGGAGGCGTTGGTTCAGGGCGCCAAATTGGAGTACCCTGGCGGAATGGTATACGCGGAGGCGCTCTCCGCAATGCGGACCGCCCAGGCCGAGCTCAAGGAGCGAGGAGTCGCGTACGAGGAGTACCTCAATGCGAACAACCTCACCGAGGAGCAGCACATTGCGAGGCTCCAGGCCGACGCTCAGCGACGAGTCGAGAGCAGGCTCGTGATGCGGGAACTGATGAAGGCGGAGAAGCTGGGAGTGACTGACGAGGACGTAGACGCCCAGTTTGACGCCATGCTTGCCCATGCAGACCCCACTGATCGGTCGGTGAAACGCCTCACCCAGAATGCCGATCGTCGCAATGCCGTCGCGAGCCAAGTGCTGCAGGAGAAGCTGCGCGAACGACTAATGAGCTTGGCCAAGATCACCGATGTTCCCATAGCGCCAAAGTCCTAAATCTTCGGGCGGCAGCCGTCGCCCTTTCTACAGGGAGTGTCTCCAGATGCAGTCTCGTGAGCCCAGAGCCGTGATACCGATGGTGGTGGAGCAGAGCGCCCGAGGCGAACGCGCCTACGACATCTTCAGCCGCCTGCTCAAGGACCGCGTCATCTTCATCGGAGATGCCGTGGACGACCATTTGGCGAATCTCATTATTGCTGAGCTTCTCTTCCTGGAGCGCGAAGATCCGGATACGGATGTCGAGATGTACATCAACAGTCCTGGAGGGAGCGTCTCTGCCGGGCTTGCAATCTACGACACAATGCAGATTGTCAAGTGCGACATCGCCACCATCTGTGTCGGAATGGCCGCTTCGATGGGCGCAGTCCTGCTGGCCGGAGGCGCCGCCGGCAAGCGCTACGTTCTGCCGCATGCCCGCGTGATGATGCACCAGGTGGCCGGCGGCTACGAGGGAACTGTTTCGGACGCGCGAATACGCCTTGAAGAGATGAACAGGGCACAGGACGCCCTTATGCAGATACTCGCGCACCATACCGGTCAGGATGTAGAGAAGGTCCGTGCGGATTGCGACCGAGACTACTGGCTGAACGCGAACGATGCTGTAGCATACGGCCTGGTAGATAAACTGCTGGACAAAGACACTCGGTAGACCGACAATTCACCTGAGCGGGTCGAGCATGCGCGCTCATTCTCGGCCTTAAGGGAGCTTGGCATTGGCAAGATTGATAGATGCACAAGACAAGCGGTGCGTCCTGTGCGGCAAGAGCAGAGAACAAGTTAAGAAGCTCATCGTCGGCATTCACGGCGGCGTGTGTTTGGAGTGCATTGAGCTCTGCAACGAGATTGTCCGCAACGACTCTCCGCAGAGCGATTCTGTGTCCGTTCTGGGCTCCGTGCCGAAGCCAAAAGAGATCTATCGCATACTGAGCCAGTATGTGGTGGGGCAGGACCGCGCGAAGCGCGTGCTCTCCGTGGCGGTTTACAACCACTTCAAGCGCATCAACAATCTCGGCGGAGACGTGGAGCTTCAGAAGTCCAACATTCTGCTCCTCGGACCCACCGGCAGCGGCAAGACTCTCCTCGCCCAGACCCTGGCGCGCATCCTCAACGTCCCATTTGCTGTGGCGGACGCCACCTCACTTACCGAAGCGGGCTATGTGGGCGAAGACGTCGAGAACATCCTGCTCAAGCTCCTGCAGTCGGCGGACAAGGGCGGCAACGTCACCGACACCGTTGCAGCGGCCCAACGCGGAATCATCTACATAGATGAAATTGATAAGGTTACGCGAAAGTCCGAGAACCCCTCAATCACACGAGATGTCTCGGGCGAAGGCGTGCAGCAGGCGCTTCTCAAGATACTCGAGGGCACCGTGGCAAATGTGCCGCCTCAGGGGGGCCGCAAGCACCCGCAGCAAGAGTACGTCCAGATCGATACGAGCAACATTCTCTTCATCTGCGGCGGCGCCTTCGAAGGCATCGACCAGATCATAGGTCGGCGCGTTAGTCGTCGACAGATGGGCTTCCGCGCAGACATCGAGTCGAAAGCCAAGCGCAACGAGAACGTGGGCGAGATTCTAGCGCAAGTAATGCCGGAGGATCTGCTGAAATACGGGCTGATCCCGGAGTTCATTGGACGGCTGCCCGTTGTGGCCACTCTGAACCACCTGGACGAGGATGCGTTGGTTCAGATTCTCGTGGAGCCGAAGAACGCGCTCACCAAGCAGTATGCGAAGTTCTTTGAGTTCGACAATGTGGATCTGGTATTCGAAGAAGGCGCCTTGCGGGCGATTGCGATCGAGGCGGTGAAGCGAAGCACGGGCGCACGCGCCTTGAGGACTATCCTTGAAGAGGTAATGACAAACGTCATGTACGAGATTCCCTCTCTCAAGGACGCAAAGCGCTGCATCATCACCAGAGAGACCATAGAGAAGCGCGTGGAGCCGACAATTCTTACGATATCGGACCTGCGTCAAGCTTCGTAGACGCACAGCGGCGCAACTGCCGTCGATCCAGACTATAATGATGTGATACGTATCGCGGCTCCCAGACCTGTTGGTCGGGAGCCGCGTCAACGTCTCTTCCAGATGCTCAGAACTCCATTTCCCGCACGCCGACCCAATCCAGGCAACCCAAGGAACTCTACCCAATGCCTCCCACTTCCAAAGCGCGCAAGCCACAGTCGCCGGAGGTACAGCCGCCCGTGAAGCCGGTACGGCGAGCCCGACGCACGCGCAGCTCGGCTCCAGTCGATCCCGCCTCACCGCGCCTGCTGCCGATGCTGCCTATTCGCGACCAGGTCTACTTTCCCCACATGATCTTTCCGCTGCTCGTGGGCCGCGAGAAGTCGGTACGCGCGCTCGACGACGCACTTGCGGGCGACCGCACTATCGTGCTCGTCGCTCAGCGTGCGGTAAATACCGAGGACCCAGGTTCGGAAGAGCTCTACGACGTGGGCATTTGCGCCCAGATCATGCAGATTCTGCGCGTGCCGGACGGCACGGTGAGAGTCATGCTGGAGGGCATGGAGCGGGTTCGCATCCTTCACTATGTGCAGGATGATCCGTTCTATCGCGTGCTGGCGGAGCCGCTGGCCTCTATCGAGCGTAAGGATATCGAGATCGAGGCGCTCATGCGGGGCGTCACCTCCCAGTTCGAGCAGGTGGTGAGCGTGGGACGCCACATCCAGCCCGAGGCGCTCATCAACGTGATGAACACCGAAGAGCCCGGCCGTTTGGCCGACACTATCACTCCCTATCTGCATCAAGTGCGCGTTGAGACCAAGCAGGAGATTCTCGAATGCCTGGACGTGAAAGCTAGGCTTGAGGCGGTTGCGGTCGTGCTCAAGCGCGAGTGGGAGATTCTGGAGATTCAGAAGACCATTAGGGGTCGCGTCGAGAAGGAGATGGGCGACAACCAGCGCGAGATGATTCTGCGCGAGCAGCTCAAGGCCATTCAGCAGGAGCTTGGCGAACGCGACGACCGCTCGGGCGAGATCGAGGAGCTGCGGGCCAAGATAACAGAGGCTCAGATGCCGGAGCAGGCCGAGGAGCGAGCCCTCAAGGAGCTCGAGCGGCTGGAGCGAATGCCCTACGCCGCGCCCGAAGGCACTATTGTGCGCAACTATCTCGACTGGCTTACGGCGCTCCCTTGGAATAAGGCCACCACCGACCAGCCGGACATCAGTGTGGCCGCGGAAGTACTCAATGAGGATCACTACGGCCTGGAGAAGGTCAAGGAGCGCATCCTCGAGTTCCTCGCGGTGCGAACTCTTGTCGGAGCGGGAATGAAGGGGCCGATCCTCTGCTTTGTTGGTCCCCCAGGAGTGGGAAAGACCTCCCTCGGAAAGTCCATCGCGAAGTCGCTTGGGCGCAAATTCGTGCGGCTCTCGCTGGGCGGAGTTCGCGACGAGGCCGAAATCCGCGGACACCGGCGCACCTACATCGGCGCCCTTCCGGGCAGGATACTGCAAGGTATCAAGCAGGCCGGGTCCAACAATCCCGTCTTCATGCTCGATGAGATAGACAAGCTCGGGATGGACTTTCGCGGCGACCCGTCCGCCGCCCTTCTCGAGGCTTTGGACCCGGAGCAGAACGCCGAGTTCAGCGACCACTACCTGGAGGTTGCGTTTAACCTTCGAGACGTCATGTTTATCACCACCGCGAACCTGCTTGACCCGATTCCACCTGCGCTGCGGGACCGGATGGAGGTGATCTCGTTCAGCGGCTACACCGAGGCCGAGAAGCTCGCGATTGGCACGCAGTTTCTGTTTCCCAAGCAGCGAACCGAGAACGGACTCAAGGACGACCAGCTCGAGATCACGGAAGGCGCGCTCAAGCAGGTAGTTCGGGAGTACACCCGCGAAGCCGGAGTGCGTGGCTTCGAGCGCGAGATAGCCAAGGTCTGCCGCAAGGTGGCGCGCAAGGTGGCCTCCGGCGAAACTGAGCCCACGATTGTCTCGGAAGCCGATCTGCCGACCTACCTGGGCCGCAGACGACACAAGTACGGGGAGATGTCGGAGAAGGATGAGACGGGCGCGGCCAC
>VFKD01000666.1 GCA_009885735.1 bacterium | reverse complement strand
GCGAAGAGGTCCGTGGAGATCATGAACGTGCTGGGCATCGACCGCCTTGTGCTCTGGCCCGCGCGCGAAGGCACCTACATTCGCGAGGCGAAGGATGCGGTACGGGCGTTCGACCAGTTCGTGGAGTTTCTCGACTACACGCTCTCGCTCTCGCCCGCGGTGCGAATTCTGGGCGAGATGAAGCCGAACGAGCCGATGGACCTGATGTACCTGCCCTCGACGGGCCACTTCCTGGCGATTGCCCAGAAGGCGAGCGACCCAAGCCGCGTAGGCGTGCTCATCGAGTCTGCCCACTGCATCCTGCTGGGGCTCGACCCAGCGGACGAAATGGCCTATGCTCTCTGGCACAAGAAGCTGTGGGGAGTTCATCTCAATGACCAAAACGGCCTCAAATACGACCAGGACAAGAGCTTCGGCACCGTGGACCTGCGCCGCGCGTTCAACTCGGTGGACGTGCTGGTTCGCAACGACTTCGGAAAGCAGGGCGAAGTGGTGGGGCTGGACATCAAGGCGATGCGCACCCAGCCGCACGAGATTGCCATGAAGCACCTGAGCAACAGCAAGGAGATCTTCGAACGACTCGTGGCCCTCTGCGCGACCATCGACCGAACTGAGTGGCAGCAGTACGTAGACGCCCTGGACTACGAGGGGCTCGAAATGTTCATCGTGCGCAACCTGCTGCGGGCGTAGACACCAGGGCACAATGCTTGAAGCCAGCATGGATGGACAGGATAGGCAGGATAACGTCAAAATCCTGTTCATCCTGTCTATCCATGCACTCTGCCGTAGTTTTTCTGAGTACACGCAGGAACTCGAAAACCCGCTGCAGAACTGCAGCAAACAACACAGCGCGAGCGAGGTGTTCACGTGCTTGGTCGCGCAATCGAGGTAACGGAATGAGTCTTTTCCGACGTCTGTGCAGGTACCCGCTCTGCTGCGTAGGCATGCACGTGGCGCCGCCGCATCGCATTCCGCACGGACCTATCGTGGAGGATTGCGATTGTTGCGGCAAGACCTGCTATTTCTATGGGCTCAGCGCCTATGGGCTGGGCGGGCCGCCCATGCTCATGCCGACGTCCATTCGGGCGATCGGGTCCGCTTCGCAGTGATGCACGGCTCTCCGCGAAGCCACGGCGCCACCGACCTCGGTGGCGCCGTTTCGCGTTTAGCCTGCATTACTCACATTGCTCGTGAAAGCGGAGCAGATTTCCATGCCGTCATTCCCGCATGTCCTTAGCGGGAACCCAGTCTCGTTCATGAACAGATCGAGTTAGGAGCTGCATGAACGAGCTGACCATTGTCGAGCCGCTCCGGGTGGCCGTGGCCGGCTGCGGAGGTTCGCGGCAGTCGTTTGGTCCCGCGTTTCGCCTCTCTGCCGCTGCAAAAGCCGTGGACGTGATGGACGCGGACATGGTGAATGCTCGCTCCTGGTCCCGGCAGATGTCGGGCGGATCCGTGCATCTCGACTTCGCAGCGATGCTCGAGGCCACCACCGCCGAGGCGGTCCTTCTCGCCTCGCCTCTATCCGTTCGCGCCGAACAGGCCCGCCTGGCGCTTGCCTCCGGGCGCCACGTTCTCTACATGCCTCCCTTCCCTATCGACCTTGCCAAGAGCTCCGCGCTGGTGGAGCAGGCCGCTTCTGCCGGCCTTGTGCTTATGCCGGCCTATGGGCGCAGATTCGACCGGGCGTACGTTACAGTGGCACAGGCGCTGGCGGCTAATGAACTTGGCGACGGCATCCACATCCGCTGCGAGTGGTGCTTCTGCAGCACGGCTGAGCACAGGCGCGAGGTGCTGAAGACCTGGCGGGGCATCTTCGAGACGCATGCAAGCGAGACCATTGACCTCTGCCGATGGTGGCTGGGCCCCATTCACACAGTCAGCGCGGACATCGACCCGGTGGATGGAGCACAGAAGCGCTCCCACCTAGGCAACCTCATCCTCAAGCATGACCGGGGCGTGTCGGTTCACCACATCTCGCAAACCGACCAGAAGAACGCCATTGAGCAGTATCAAGTGGAGGGCTCGAGGGCCGCGCTGGACCTGCACTTCGGGACGATGTGGGGCCCGGGAGCGACCTCGCCGCCGAGAGTTCTGCTGAAGAGCCACTCGGGCTCGCCCACGGACCTCTCTCCCGAGCCGCTCGCGAAGCTGGAGGACGAACTGCGGGCGCACTACCCCTACAAGCTGTTACTGGAGGAGTTTGTCTCTGCGGTTCGAGAGAAGCGAGAGCCATCGCCGAGCGCCAATGACGGGTACGGAGTCGTGGAGGCAATCGCCGCGTGCTACCTGGCCGCACACGATAGGACGAAGGTGTCGCTTCCGCTCACCGTGACCGGGGGCGCCGGGTAACCAGAGTGACTGAACGGCATTGAACCACCCGCTGCGCTAGAGACACAGAGACTCGGAGAACGTCAAAGGCACCTCACCCCCGTCCCCTCTCCTCAAAAGGGCCGAGGAGAGGGGTGCAAGGCCGTTACTCCCTCTCCCTAGCCTAATCTTGACTCGGTCCTTTTGCACCTATCGCAACTATTGCAGGGTTATGCTCAGCGCAGTCGAAATAGGGTGTCGGAGGACTGTGCTATGCCTGAG
>VFKD01000293.1 GCA_009885735.1 bacterium | reverse complement strand
TGCTGCTGGTGGGCTGGGGCATTTCGCCGGCGCTTGCCGCAGGAAACACGGTGGTCATTAAGCCGCCGGAGGACGCCTCGCTCACCACGCTCTATCTGTGTGACCTGGCTCGCGAGGCGGGCGTTCCCGCCGGAGTGATCAACGTCGTCACCGGCTATGGCGAGGAGGCCGGAGCCGCGCTTGCAGTTCACACGGGCATCAACCGCATGTCGTTCACAGGTTCGCCGGAGGTAGGCAAGCTCATAGCCGAGGCGTGCGGACGCAACCTGGTTCCCGTCAAGCTTGAGCTCGGCGGCAAGGGCGCGGCGGTTCTCTTCAATGACATAGACGTGGATGCGGCAGCCCAGGCGCTCTCCGGCGCCATAACGCTGAACTCCGGCCAGGTCTGCTGCACTGCTTCGCGCTGGATTGTCCACGAATCTATCATGGATCGCTTCCTGGGCTCGGCCAAGACCGCGCTCACCGGAACCCAGATCGGTCATGGCTTGAGCCCGGAATCGCAGATGGGACCGGTCATAAGCGAGAAGCAGCGAACCCGAGTGCTCTCGTATCTCGAGCGCGGCGAACGCGAAGGCGCGGATGTTCTTCTTCGCGGCGGCGTAGCCACCGTGCAGGGCCGCGAGGGCGGGTTCTATGTGAAGCCCGCGCTGCTCGGCGGCGCACCGAGCAACATCGCTGCCTGCGACGAGATCTTCGGCCCAGTCGCCTACGTGATGCCCTTCTCGGACGAGGACGAGGCCGTGGACCTTGTGAATCGCTCGAACTACGGCCTCGCCAACAGCGTCTGGACAACCGACCTGACGCGCGCAAACCGCGTCGCCGAGGCGATGGTGGCGGGAAACAGCTGGATCAATGCGCACAACATCTTTGCGCACGGCATTCCCTATGGAGGCTGCAACCTGAGCGGAATGGGCGGAGGAGTGCTGAGCCCGGAGACCTTGATGGACTACCTGAGGCCGCAGTCGGTCGTTCGGCCACTGGGCTAGCGAGCAGCGCGCCCTACGCACGCAGTCAAAGTCGTGCGTAGGGCTGCGGGGCTTGCCCCGCCCCATGCCGCACCAAGCAAAGCAAGAGAGGCAAACGATTGTCAAAGGGCTACTTTCACCGCGTCCATGCCCAGACCCCAACGCGGTTCTGGATCAACAACCCCTCGCTCGACGAGCTCGAGAAATCGATCGACGCCGGCGCGATAAGCTGCACCACGAACCCCACGTACGGTTCGAAGCTCATCAAGACGGAGCCGGACTACATTCGCGGAATCATCGACGAGGAGCTTACGCTCTCCACGGACGACGAGGTCGTGGCCGACCGGGTCGCGATGCGCGCCACGGAGCGGCTGATTGCTCGCTTTCTCCCGCTCTTCGAGGAGAGCGGCGGCTCGCAGGGCTTCGTCACCCTCCAGAGCGACCCCCGCAAGGACGAGGACGCCGACGAGATTGTCCAGGCTACCATGCGGTACCGGTCGCTCGGGCCGAACTTCATGACCAAGATCCCGGTGACAGAGGCCGGCATGAAGGCGATGGCGCTGCTCATCGGCGAGGACATCCCTATCTGCGCGACCGAGGTCTTCTCGATAGACCAGACCATCGCCATGTGCGACCTCTACGAGAAGGTTTCGAAGCAGACCGGCAAGTCCCCGCCGTTCTACGTCACCCACATCACGGGCATTTTCGATGAGTACTTAGCCAGGCTGGTGGAGCGCGAGGGCATCGACATCTCGCCAGAGGTGCTTGCTTGGGCGGGCTGCAGCGTGGCACGCCACGAGTACAGAATTATCAAGCATCACCGGTACCGCACGACGATGCTGGGCGGGGGCGCACGATCCACTCGGCACTTTACCGACTTCGTGGGCGGTGACGTACACATGACCATCAACTGGAGCACTGCGCAGGAGCTGATCGAGGCAGAGACGGCCGTGGAGGGCAAGATCGACATTGAGACTCCGCCGGATGTCCTTGGCGAGCTGCTCGACAAACTGAGCGACTTCCGCAAAGCCTTCTCCTCCGACGCACTGCCAGTGGAGGAGTTTGCAGAATATGGACCCGTGCAGCTCTTCCGCAACAACTTTATCGCGGGGTATGAGCATCTTCTGCGAGAGGTCGCGGCTCGGCGAGCGGACGCTCTCGTTCCCCCGGCGTGATCGCCGAGGCTACTCAAAATAACGCCGCTTCAGCGCTGGGAACGGAGACGCGGATGAGCGGGCAAGGTCGTCGACCAAGAACTCGGGAGCGAAGGAGGTGACGCGCGGCTTAGAGTTGGGGGTAGTCATGGCTGTCCTTGTTCAGTTCAGCCAGCTATGCCGTTGATGTACTCTTCCACATATGGGAATCGCGTATCAATAGTCTCCAGGAGTGAAGTGCCGACCTGTGTGGTTAGGCGCTTAAGGTCAAAGCACTCCAAGATTGCACGCAAGTGCTCGTCACTGCCCGACAGGTAGCCACCCCTGTCCGCCAAGTACGATGCTACAACTTGCAACTCGCTCGGAGGGATCTCCTCAAATGAACGTGGGCCTCTGAATCGCAATTTGATCGGCGGAGTCCCGTTCACTCTGACGACGTAGTACAAAATGCCTTCTTCGGTCACCTCGTTCGCTGAGGCAAGACGCCCTTGTCGTAGTGCATGGGCAAGCGCCTTGTTCATGGTACTCTTCAACTCGTGTCCCATCCGCCGGATACCACAGCTCCGCAGGTAGATGTCGTAAGCGCGCTTGGCAATTATGGGGCCTTCGACCTCGACAATCCTAACGATTCCTTCGGAAACCACGTTACTGCCGACTCCACGGGGATCAGTACAGGGCGGCCCGGAATACTCGATATAGTCGCTGAATGACAGACCTGTAAATCGCGATCCGATCGGTAGGGTCGGCTGCGTTTTCTGATCGGACAGATCGCCATGATTGTCCTGCGAATGGATCGGCTCTCGCGGCGGCGTCAAGGACTCCCCACCAGAGTGGGAGATTAAGGGAAGGGCATCGCACTTTGGCGGCTGCAGGCTTACAGGGTCATCCGCAAGCCACGGTTTGGCTTGGTTTGGCAGGTTGGTGACTGAGGACACGACGCGGTGCTCGGTATGCACACTTCTCGGTGCGCCTTCGGCTCCAATCGGTTCGATACCGCGCTCGGCCAACGTCTTTACGAGGTCGTCCAGCATGTCCTTGCGCCGGCGGATGAAGGCGGAGGCGAAACACCGCCAGAACACCCAACCGGCGCGCTCCAGGACGCGCTGGCGCTGCATGTCGTCGGCCCACTTGTCCGCGCCGTGGTACTTGTCGCCGTCGCATTCGACCGCCAGCCGCGCGTCGTGGTGTCCCTCTACCACCATATCAATGCGGTACTGGCCGACCCGTACTTGTGGGCTAATCCAGTAGCCACGCTGCGTGAGTTCGTCGTACACCTCGCGTTCGAAAGGCGACTCGCAAAGGATGCGCAGGTCTTCCACACGCATCTCATCTTGGGCGAAGGGCGTCGCGAAGTGTGCGATGAGACTGCGCCGCAACCGATCCGCCTCGCTCAGATGCTCCAGTGCCACCGAACGCACGAGGTACATCCGGTCCCTCGCGCGTGAAGCCGCCACATTGAAGCGCTGGGCGAAGGTATCGCGGGACAGCGGCGCGCCGACATTGTTGGGCGCCGACACCATTGAGAGAAACATGATGTCCCGCTCTTTGCCCTGGAACGTGCGTGCATCGCCACAAGCGATGCGATGGCGCTGCATTACTTCCGGCCCGAGTTCGTCGGTCAGCCGTTCCCATATCGACAGGGCCTGCTTGTCGGCTAAAAGCGAGACGACCCCAATGGAGCGGCCGCCCATGCTTGGGTCAAGCACAATGGACTTGATTTCATCGACAATAAATCGCGCCTCGGACAGATTGACGTCGCCTCTGCGGTAGCCGTCTTCCACCAACACGTCGATGAGGGGAGGGTCAAGACGCTCGGAGGCTTTGGGCGTGCGCAATGGCCGGAGCTCGTGATTGTAGAACTCGCGTTTAGAGTATTCGATGATTGGGCCGACACAGCGGAAATGCTCCTTCAGCATCACTGTGCTCCTGGCAAAGACTGCCTTGAACAGGTCATACATTGAGCGCTCGGGCGACATTTGCGGGCGATAGGTTGACACCTGATTGCCGAGGAAGCGACTCATGAGGCTGCGAATCTTCTCCTCATCGAGGCCCACCCCTTCAGGGGAAACTTGCTTGTCGTCGCCAACGATTAGCACTTTCGTCGCCCGTAACAAGGAAGGCAATGCCGTTAGGTCCGATTGCGACGCTTCGTCGATGACGACGAGGTCGAAGCAGCCCAGTTCCGCAGGCAGCGATTCAGATACCCGGTAGTGCGGCATTATCCAGCACGGAACTGCAGGGTTCGCCTGCGATGCTGCCATACGCGCATCCTGGCGATAGCGCACCGCGCGCTTGCCTGTGCCTTTGCCGATTTTCTGAATAGCACTTAGATACGCTTGCAGAGCGGCCCGAATGCTGGGCGACGCATTCTCCGCGAGTGTCAGCCACGTCCGCTTCACTACGATATCACGATAGGCGCGCGACAAATCGCTCTCCACTTCGTAGCGATCCTTCGCCAACCTCTTCAGCACTTCTTGTGCGTCAATCGATTCGAGGTAGGTGGCGAGGCGTCTCAGGCGCCAAGCGCTGCGCCAGTTGTCCGGTAGGAGACCATCCACCGTGCCCTCAAGCGGTCGTTTGA
>VFKD01000320.1 GCA_009885735.1 bacterium | reverse complement strand
TGTAGGGGCGACAGCATCCGCACGGGAACCAATCGTGCGGGCGGGACGGCTGTATGCGGATGCTTCGCCCGCGAGCGAATCGGCCCATCGGCGCACATCATGAGACGCGACCGTGCGGGCGAAGCATCCGAGCGTGACGTTCGCGCCTTTATGGAAACGTTCCGGTCGGATGCTGTCGCCCCTACGAACATACCGCCTAAGGCACCACCGAGAAGATCGTGCCGAACCCATTCGCTCCACCCAGGCGGCTCGCACCGTACAGCAATCCGCCCTTTAGCTTCAGTCCAGCTATTATTTGGGCGTTGGTGCCAGGGTCATTGTGATGCATGACCACAAAACCAGTACCGTCCGTCATGACCTTGAACACCGTACCCGTACCATTTGTGCCACCGATTCGTGTCGTGCCATAGAGAGTTGAACCAGACAGCGCAACTTCGTTATACGGATTGTCGCCGTTCACGCCATCGAAGTCGTGCAGGACAGTAAACCCGCCACCGCTCTTGTTCATCTTCCAGACAGTACCGAAACCGAACGCTCCCGCAATGCCCGAAGTCCCATAGAGAGTTGTGCCATCCGTCTTGAGACGCCCAAAGTATGGCCGTCCTCCGTCGGACGGTGCAAGGTGGCGAAGCACGGTGTAGCTGCCCCCAGCCTGACCTAGCCGATAGATGACGCCTCCGCCAAACGTCCCTCCCTGGCTCGTAGTGCCGTAGAGCTTGTCGCCAATGCGGATTACGCCACCCGTAGGATTCATTCCCTTTGTGGCCGAGAAGTGCCGAAGTATCGCGAAGCCGGTTCCGTTGGGCTTAAGCCGATAGAGTACGCCGCCTCCAAAGCTGCCACCGAACATGGTCGTACCGTAGACATAAGTCACTCCGCCGATTACGTGAACACTCGGCGTCCCGAAAGCCAAAGTTCCATCTGCACCATTGAAGTGGTGAATGACGGCGAAGCCGGTACCATCGGTGTTAATCTTGAAGACGACCCCGTTGCCAAAGGATCCACCATATCGAGTACTTCCAAAGAGCGTGCTCCCGTTCTTTGCGAGTCCTGCCACACAAGATCCCCCGTCAGGCCCACTGAAGTTATGGAGAACTGTATAGCCAGTGCCATCAACTGCCATCTTGTATACGACTCCGCCTCCGCTCAATCCCCCAAAATAGGTACTTGCGTAGACTTGGCCGCCGGCAACGACAGGTGTTCCGTGCTGTTCGGTGCCGTCAACTGCCACCAAGTCGCGCAGAACGGTCAATTGAGCATGTGAGGAAGCAGGCATGAGGCAAAACATGATGCCGAGCGCAAGTACAAGTCGCGCTACGGACAGTCTGCGCGAAGCGACGACGCTTTGCGTTGCACGCGAGGTAACGGGAGACACATTCATTGCTAGTCTTTCCGCAGTGCCCATTCACTGCCACATCCATTCGGGAAGATGTGTGCGCCGCAGAGATTGACGCACCTGCCGGAGATTGCTCCGACATGGGCAGTATAGGGTGGAAGCTCGCCGGAGGCAATGCACCATACGGTGCATCTATGAGAGGTGGAATCCGCCGATGAGGAGATTGCCTGTGGAGCCGACAGCGATGCAGGAGAGTCCAACACCGTTTGGGCCGGCGATTGAACCAAGGTATGCGCCGGAAATGCGGTCGAATAGTTTCACGCACCGTGCCGCGTCGGTCGGCGAGTGGACGACCGTTACAATACAGCCCTCGAGGACATAGAGCAAGCCCCCACTGCCCAGGCTGGGCTGCCACGGCATTGTCATAGCCGCTTCTGCTACGGTACCATGTCGCTTACCGTCGGCACTGTACACCTCTACTACTGATGTAGAGTTGTTTGCTACATACACTGTCCCGCAGCCATCGACTGCTACACCCTCATAGGGGCATATCGCTCCTGGAACCCATTCTCCAAACCCAATCTTCCCCGTGTGCATGCCGTCGCGACCGTACACATGCACGGCCGCTTGATACCAGCCGCCTCCCACACAGTAGACGGTTCCATTGGGACCTGCGGCAATTCCACCGTAGGGGATGATATCTGCAAATCGTCGTACTGACCGGCCTCCGTCGGTGAACTCAAGAATAGCGTCTGTGTAGCCGCCCGAGCCGACCATCAGTCGGCCATCGGATGAGAATGCGATGCTTTCCCCATTGAGGCGTGTGGAGACGTGCCTGCCACCAGTAAAGTGTCTGACCATCTCGCCTTCAGGACTGCACTCCACGATGGAGTGTGAGTTGAGGCCGTCCACAAATGAGAATCCATTTAGGATGAACAGGTTTCCTGGCGTGAATCCGTGGCTGCATGCGGTCTCTGGTGCGACAGCGATACCGAGTGGAATCCGCAGAGTTTCACCGGCATCGAAGCTCATGATCGTGTTACCATGCTTGTCCAGCTCGTAGATGCAGCCTCGACGCCCTGCGAATTGCCGTGCTGAGCCGCTAAAGTGGGGCGAGTGGTTAAGCCAACTGCTGAGCGTGAAGATGAGCAGACCGAGCGCGGCTCCGGGGCGCACACCGTCTTCCGCCACTCCCTCGGCGCCATACTGTCTAGCGCCGACCAGCATGCACGGCATCCTGTAGAGGCTCAGCGCCTCGCCGCCAAGGTTCGGCAGCACCGCGTCCACCACATCCAGCGAGACCTGCCCGAGCGCGACCGCGCGCGCAACAGCGGAGGCTGGGTTGCTTGCCTGCAGCTTTGCGTAGATGCTGTTGAAGTGCGACTTGGCTGTGTTTGCGCTGATGCAGAGCTTGGCTGCAATCTCCTTCTTGTTGTGGCCCTTCGCCATCTCCATTATGATCTCGCGCTCGCGGGGAGTGAGGTTTGGGTCGATGTCTGGAGTTCGCGCGTGCGCCATGGCCCGTGGCTTGGCCTCGAACATTCGCATGAAGATCGACTGCAGGAGGGCGCCGCTGCCCAGCGTGAGGGGGAGAGTCTCTGCCAAGTATTTCAGTTCAGGTGAGCCGTCAATCTCTCGGAGCAGTTGGT
>VFKD01000740.1 GCA_009885735.1 bacterium | reverse complement strand
CGGGGGTCACGATGAGAAAGTCTGGACCGCAAGCCGCGCGGACCGCTGAAATCTCGTGTGGGGAGGCCACCACACCGGATAGCCCGCTCTGCTTCGCGGACAGCGCCATCGCTGTGACGTACTCCACGGGACTGAGTGGGACGTGCAGTTGGGTAGTCAGTTCGGCCTTGGAGATGCTCGTAAGGAGCGTAACCGCGATGAGGTGCGGCGCGGGCGTTCCAGACTCCGAGGCGGCATGTTGCAGCGCCTGTGCGCCTGCTTCCATCATCGCGACGCCGCCTGCGGCGTGCAGGTTCACCATCCAAAGGTTGTGCTGTCCGATGCTGCGAAGCGCGCCGGCTACCGTGTTTGGGATGTCATGCAGCTTGCAGTCGTAAAAGATTCTCTGGGCTCCGGCCTGGCGCAATCGCTCGAATATCTGCGGTCCGCATGCGTTGACCAGTTCAAGGCCGACTTTGAACGCACCAACCCGGCCAGCCATCTGCTCGACGAGGCGAACTGCCTCGTCTATGGTTGAAACATCTACGGCAAGTATCATTCGGTCTTGTGGATTCACGCTCATCTCCCTCGTGGTGGACTATACCCGACCAGCATGAAGTTCGCATGTAGATGTGATTCCTGTTGAAATCTTGGGCAATTATGCGTATAATTCAGTATGCCTTGCATCGGTGGCGCAGCGCCGCCGTTCGCAGAAGCCGCTTCCGTCATGTTCGGAAGCATCGAAGGGAGCCAGCAAACCGATGAGCACAGCGACATTAGAAGCCGTAGAGGTTGACCTCGTCACGTTGACGGAGAAGGCAGCCGGTGAGATAAAGAGCCTGTTCGAGCGCCAAGACATACAGAATGCAGCACTGCGCGTCTTCGTATCTGGTGGCGGCTGCTCGGGCCTTCAGTACGGCATGCAGATTGCCGAGGAGACCGAGCCTGGGGATGTTGAGTTTGTTCAGCACGGCGTTCGCATCCTTGTGGATGATCGCAGCATCGCCTACATCAAGGGCGCCTCCGTGGACTATGTGGACGACCCAATGGGCGGCGGCTTCAAGATAGACAATCCGAACGCCACCAGCGGCTGTGGATGCGGCTCGTCCTTCGCCACCGAGGAAGGCGAGGGCGCCAGCGCCGGAGGTGGCGGCGGTTGCGGTTCGTGCTCTAGTCACTAGTATAGCTTCGCTCTTGTCGAAAGGGCGAAGTCGCCACAATCTGCATCCAAGTGAGCATAGCAAGTCGCGCTCACCCTCGTTTGCGCTCAATTCGGCCACCGCACATAAGTGTGCGGTGGCCGTCTTGCTGAAATTCTCCTCGTCTGATCCATTTCCACCTTAAATACCTGGCCTAATTGCGGAACAACTCAGTGCGAGCCGTGCATCCGCGTGTCCTAGGACATGCGGATTGGGCCTGCATGCGTCCGCCAAGGATCGGAAATGGGAAACACTCTGCACTCATCCGCCGTGCTGATGGGGCAAATCGGTCAACGGTTGCTCCAAGCCGGAATCATAGACGAGGCGCAGCTCGAAGCCGCCCTCGAGAGAAAGCGCCAGTCCGGGGAATACCTCGGAGAAGTGCTCATCACGATGGGCTTCGTCACGTCACAGGTGGTGGGTCGCTCGCTTGAAGAGGCCATCGGCATCCCCTACGTGGACCTTATGAACACGGTGGTTGATCCTGAAGCGGTCGGTCTCGTCTCCGAGAAGTATCAGCGCCGACACCGGATAGTCCCATTCAAAATAGAGGACCGCCGGCTGCACGTAGCGATGTGCGATCCCTTGAACGTAATGGTGATCGACGACCTTCACCTTATGACGGGCTTCAAGGTTGTGCCGCTCCTTGCGCTCAACACCGAGGTGCAGGACTGCTTCAACAGGGCGTATACGGCAAAAAGTGCGGCGGACGCCGTGCTCAAAGAGATCGAAAGCGCTGAGATTGGCGGACCAGAACCCGAGCTCTCGGTCGATCAATTGGTAGGACTCGCCGAGGATGCTCCCATCATTCGGCTGGTAAATTCCATTTTGGCTGGCGGCATCAACTCAAGTGCGAGTGACATCCACATCGAGCCACAAGAGAAGTGCCTTCGGGTTCGGTACCGCATGGACGGTGTGCTGTACGAGCAGATGGTGATCCCATCTCACCACATCGCCGCACTGGTGTCGCGCCTAAAGATCATGTCTCACCTCAATATCGCGGAGCGGCGTCGCCCGCAGGATGGCCGGATTGTGTTTGCAGCAGAAGGTGTGCCGTTCGACCTTCGTGTGTCAACCATGCCAACCATTTATGGCGAGAAGGTTGTGCTCCGCATTCTGGACAAAGCCGGGATTTCGGTTCCGCTTGAGGCGCTTGGATTTGGAGACGAAGAGGGTGCCCTCTACGAACGATTCATTCACAGGCCACACGGAATGGTCCTGGTGACCGGGCCAACCGGTTCCGGGAAGTCTACCACGCTGTATGCCTCACTCAACAAGATAAACGATGTGTCGCGAAACATCATCACGATTGAGGATCCCGTGGAATACAACGTGGCCGGCATCAACCAGATGCAGGCAAACCCGCGGATCGGCCTTACGTTTGCCGCAGGACTGCGCACGATTGTTCGGCAGGACCCAGATGTGATCATGGTTGGCGAGATTCGCGATACAGAGACCGCCGAAATCTCAATTCAGGCCGCGCTTACGGGTCACCTCGTGTTCAGCACCCTGCACACGAACGATGCACCTGGCGCAATCATCCGGCTTCAGAACATGGGCGTGGAGCCCTTTCTTATCACTTCGGCCTTGGTTGGGGTGGTGGGTCAGCGCCTGCTGCGAAAGATTTGCAGCGTATGTGCCGAGCCGGAGACGCCGGATCCTGGACTGCTGCAGGCCCTCGGCATAACGCCGGAGCAGGCTGCGCGCGGCTCGTTTCGCCGTGGGCGAGGATGTCCCAAGTGCTCGGGTCGCGGCTTCAGGGGACGATCCGCAGCCTATGAGGTGATGCGGGTTTCAGACCGCATGCGGGATGGAGTGTTGCGAAACGTAGGTGGAACAATGCTTAAGGAGATTGCCATCTCGGACGGCATGATAACGATGAAGGAATCCGGTATCCGAAAGGTGTTGTCCGGAGAGACCACTCTCGATGAGGTGTGTCGTGTACTCCTCAGTGACGAGGGTGAGAGAGCAAACATAGAGCTGCCGGCTGCAGCGTGAGCGAGATGATAGAGCGCCGCAAGGCGATTCGAGTTGAACGGCGCTGAACCAGCGCCGCAAGTGAGCCTATAGGAGTTAAGATGCCTACCTTTCAATATGTGGCCAGGGACCGAACCGGCAAGCAGATCAAGGGATCGATGGCCGGAGCAGATGAGCAGGCTATTCGAGATCAGTTGCGACGCAAGGACATGTATGTCACCACTCTCGCTCTTCAGCGAGAGGCAGCGGGCAAGGCCTTTTCCAGCTTCCGCAAGCCGAAGGTGGCGCTCGGTGACATGGTGGTGATGAGCCGGCAGCTTGCCACTCTGGTGCGAGCCGGACTTCCGCTTGTCGAATGTCTCTATACGCTGGCGGGGCAGACTGAGAATCCACTCCTCAAGCGGACGCTGATGGAGGTCCGCTCGGATGTGCTGGCGGGCAGCACGCTAACCGACGCTTTGGGAAAGCACCCGAAGATATTCTCAGAGCTGTACATGGCTCTTGCACAAGCGGGTGAGGTCGCAGGAGCCCTGGATGAAACGCTCCAGGTAGCCGCCGATCAGCTCGACAAAGAGCAACAGTTGAAGGAGAACGTCAAGTCCGCGTTTGTGTATCCTGCAGCGGTAGTAATCGTGGCAGTGGGCGTGGTGTTCTTTCTTCTCACGTTCGTAGTTCCGGTCTTCGCGAATGTCTACGAGCAGTTCAACGCAGAGCTGCCGCTGCCGACCAAGCTGCTCGTGGTTGCCAGCAAGATTATTACCAACTACTGGTATATGGTCGCCCTCTCAACATTCGTTGGCATCAAGGCGTTCAAGCGATGGGAAAAGACGGTGAAGGGCAAGGAGATGTGCGATCGCATCAAGCTCAAGATGCCGCTTCTTGGACCCTTGAATCGCAAGATCGCAATCTCTCGGCTTACTCGGACGTTCAGCGCGATGGTGTCCGCGGGTGTCCCCATTCTGTCCGGCTTGGAGACAAGCGCGCGCGTCACGGGCAATTCGGTGTTCGTGAAGGTCATCCATGACGCTATCGGCAAGGTCAATGAGGGAGTTCGTCTCTCGGTTCCCCTTGAGATGAGCAAGCAGTTCCCATCCATGGTGACGAGAATGATCTCCGCCGGCGAGGAGTCTGGAAATCTCGACGAGATGCTTCGTCAGATTACGACCTTCTTCGACCGGGACATTGAGTACGCCGTACAACGTCTCACTCGCATGCTCGAGCCCATCATGACGGTCGTGCTGGGTGTCATCGTCGGGTTCGTTCTGCTCGCGCTCTACATGCCGATCTTCAACCTGACGAAGGTTATTCATCGCTAGAGAACGGCCGCGCAAGCGGCCGTAAAAAAAACCTGGGAATTTCCCTAGTAGAACACCCGCAAGGGTGTGGAATAAACAACTGTAAGTCAAGGCACTGCTGACCAAACAGCCTTCGTTCAAGGTCCATCGGGAGCTGGCGAAGGCACACGGGGGCTGCGCTACTACGGAGGAGACTGGTTACACCCATGAAACTGATTCGAAGTCGCAAGAACCGCAAGGGATTCACGCTCATTGAGCTTCTGATTGTTATTTTGGTGTTGGCGATTCTTATGGCGGTGGCGCTCCCGCTCTACTTGGCGGCCGTCTCCGACTCGCAGGTCAAGACCTGCCGAGCGAACATGCAGACCATCTCGAACGCTGAAGCTGCATATAAGACCCAGAACGCCGCTCACGTCTATACGACCACCATGGCCGACCTGAACCCAAACCTGGGCAGCACTCCAGTATGTCCCAGCGCCGGCGCGTATTCCGTGGTGATCTCAACCGGAGTCGAAACTGCTGAAAGTGGCGCTGCGGTTCCGGCAGGTGGCCTGATAATCTCGTGCAGCGCAACCGGTCACGGTAAGTTCGCACCTGGTATCGACGCCCAGTAGCACGCAGACCCATCTGAAGTCGGGCCTGATTCCAGTTCAATCGCAGCGCGCTCCCATCCGGGGGCGCGCTGCTCTTTCGTCGGCGCCTAGAGGACGCAGCGCGCACGGTGCCGAAGATAAACGCTGTCGAGGGCTTGAGCGCCTCGCAAGGAGCCAACGGTGCTCGTATGGGCTTGCATTGCGCCGCATGGCGGCGAACTGATACCGGACCTAGCAGGACCAGACTTGGCGCCGATGGAGCTCACCCGGTCTTCGATGGAGGCGATGGGGCACCGCCTTCATGCGGCTCAGCCTGAGACGATAGTTGTCCTTACGCCCCATGGGGCTTTAGCGCCCGGCGGAGTGTGCGTGGGAATAAACCCAGTTGGCAAGGGCAGCCTTGAGGGGCCGGACGATGTGTCGATCGACTTTGAGCATGCCATGGACGTGGAACTCGCCCAGATCATCATCAATCGCGCACTGGCCGCGAGTGTCCCGATTGCCGTCGCCCAGATGGGCAATCGACTGCGGCCCGAGCCTCACCTCGATCTGGATTGGGGAGTCACTGTTCCGCTCTGGTTCTTCGGAGCACGCTGGAAGCACAAGCCCAGAATAGTGGTGATCTGTCCCTGCTTAACCACCCCAAGGCGAGACCTTGTTGAATTTGGCGCCGAGATCGTTTCGGCTGCGCGACAGGTTGGCCGACGAATTGCCCTGGTTTGCAGTGCAGACCAAGGACACGGCCACTCTGCAGATGGTCCCTACGGGTATGCCGTT
>VFKD01000030.1 GCA_009885735.1 bacterium | reverse complement strand
GCGACCTCTAAAGTGTTCCGGTAGTCCTGCAGCTTCTGTGCGGACTCGCTGCGTGCTTCTGTTAGCTCTGTGCCGATGGAGAGTCTGGCCCGCGTCTGCATCGCTGCCAGGGTGCCTCGCGACTTGGCTAGGTCAACCCGCGCTTTCAGTAGTGCTTCATCTGTGAGGGAGGCGACCTGAGTCTCTAGGATGGCGATACGAATTCGAAGCATTTGCACTTCGTCGCCAAGTCGATGCCGCTGTCGAATCTGCTGCTCGTGGGCAGCGAGTTCTGCCAATTCGCTCTCGCGCCAAGAGGCTACCAAGGAATCTGCCGCCCGACGCCCGAGAGTGTCCTCCTGGGAGAGAAGGTCACGAGTACGCTTCTCCATTGAGGCCTCGAGCGCGGCGGTGCGTCGCTTCACTGCATCGGACGCAGGTCCGATCAAGCCTTGGGGAAGGAGGGTTGGGTTCACGCGAGGAAGCGCAGGCAGCGCCTTGGCGACCGTGCGCTTGAGCTGACTGTTTGGAGCCTCGCCGAGCTGGTTGAGCGCAGGGCCGGATGCTGCCAGCCGATACGCAGGGTGGCTTCGCATCACCTCGTCGACATCTATGTAGACTTCTCTCGATACCTGGGGCAACTCCGCCTTCAAACATCCGCTGCCCGCCAGGGCAGCGAGAATGGCGGGCACGGATATGAGATACGCGCGCTTCACGTGGTGGCCAGACGGCTACTTCTTGTTCAGCTCGTCCAGCACCGGCTGCGTGAGGTCCGCCTGAGCGTAGATTGCCACTTGCCCGTCGAACACAAGCGAGACGCCCTTCTGTTCAGCAACCTTCTTTACTGCGGCCTTAAACTGAGCTGCCAGCTTGTCCGTGCCGGTCTTCTGAATCTCAATGAGGTTCTCGTCGCTCCTGTCCTTGAGCGTGGTGAATTGCTGCTTGGCCTTCAAGATGGTCGCTTCAAACTCGCGCAGCTTTGCCTTGTCCGCATCGGTTAGGTCTTTGTCGGGCTTGGTTCTCAAGGCTTCGTATTCTGTCGACAGCTTGAGCGACCTATCCCCAATTTCCTTGATCTTCGCCTTGTCTGCGTCAGTCTGTGCAGCAACCTTCTCATACACCGAGTCGAGCTGCTTCTGCTCGTCCTCGGTGAGGAACGGCATTTGGTCTCGCCGCTGAAGCTGGCCTGCAGCTTTGTTCTTGGCGCCATCGAAGGTCACCTGAGCCTCGCGCATCTTTGTGAAGTCGGAGTTTACCTTCGCAAGATCGACGATTGCGAAGAGTGGACCACCCTTTGAGCCCTGCCCACCGGCAGAGATTGAGAATGCGATGCAAAGGACGAGAACGGCGGACACGAGCCCGCGAAACCACCAGACTGAATTCGACATGTAATGCTCCTCTTAGATGTTAACCATTGCCATTGATGAAACCGAGACTTCGCAGGGACGCTGGGTGTTGCGGCTTTCCTGTTGGTACTTCGGCCTAGAACACGTGCCCAATGCTGAAGTGGGTGCGGGAGCCATCGCGGCCAAAACCTTGGTCGATGCG
>VFKD01000343.1 GCA_009885735.1 bacterium | reverse complement strand
AGTTCATTCCGTGCGCAGTCGCTCGTATTGCGATCATGACTCAGCATGACAGGTCCGAGACTACAGTCCGCAGCACAACAAACTGGGCGAATCCTGAATGCAGGTCGCCCTGCCAAGAGTAACGAGTCTCGGAACCTCGTACAACTCGTCCGTCTGAGGCGGAGCCTCTCCAGTTCTGGCTGAATCTGCAAAACCACTGTAACCTTGAAGATCTGCGCCTGGGAGACATGGCTGCGTACCTAGACATCCGGCCGGCTAACAAACCGACGGCGGCCGTAGAGGCTTCGTCGCTTGACCGGTCTCTCCCGTGATGTTACAATAGACCGAAGGGTTTCATTGCAATGATCGAATCGGGCGCTCTCTCATTTCAGGAGTTCATTGTGCGCGAACCGCTCCCTCTCGCCAATATCCACGAGGCCGTCTTTGAGTTTCTCCGTGGACGGGATGATGTGGTGATGTTTGGAGCGCAGGCTGTCAACGCCTATGTCGATGAGCCCCGAATGACCCAGGACGTCGACCTCCTGTCTACGAGGGCCAAGGATCTTGCGGAGGAGCTGCGTCACTGGCTGGCGGATCGGTTCACGATTGCGGTCCGAGTTTGCGTGGTCGGTGACGAGCGAGGGTTTCGGCTGTTCCAGGTCCGCAAGACTGGCAACAGGCACCTTGTAGACGTACGGTCTGTAACCGGCCTTCCGAACAGCGGTCGTATCGACGACATTTTGGTTCTGTCTCCACCTGAACTCATCGCGGCGAAGGTGATAGCCTATCATCAACGGCGAGGAACGCCGAAGGCCTATTCTGATTTGCGCGACCTTGCGGAGTTGCTCCTGCGCTTTCCTAACCTGAAGATGGATCAAGGTCCAGTTCGGGATGCGCTTGTCCGGGCCGGTGCCGCCGTAGGCGCACTGGAAGTTTGGAGCGACCTGGTGCGTCAGGAGATCACGCGATCGAACAGCGACGACGAGTTCTAGCCCGACCTATCGATATAAACTCACGGAAGTTGTCGCTGTTGTGTCAAGTTTCAGGCGGCGAGATAGGCGACCTCGCAGCAACGGTTTATTGCAATCGACAATTGTCT
>VFKD01000428.1 GCA_009885735.1 bacterium | reverse complement strand
GAGCATGCAGAGGAAAACGAGCAGGCGTGTTCGTAGGATGAGCATGACGTCTAATACATTCTCGACCTGCGTCGCGCTTCCTGCGTCGCCTATCCCTTTACTCCGCTCACGGTCATACCCTGGATGAGTGATCGCTGCGAAACGAAGAAGACGACCAGCACCGGGATGAGCATGAGCGTGGCTGCGGCCATCACTGCCGGCACGTCGGTCGAGTAGGCGCCCTGAAACTTCGCCAGAGCGAGCGAGAGCGTGCGCTTTTGGTCCGAATTGATGTAGATGAGTGGACCCAGAAGATCGTTCCACGCGCCAAAGAAGGAGTAGACGCCGACTGTGATTGAGACTGGCCGGGCAAGCGGCAGCAGGATGCTCCAATAGGTCGCGATGGGTGAGCATCCGTCCACCTCCGCGGCCTCGTCCATCTCGGTGGGAATTCCCATGAAGAACTGGCGGTAGAGGAAGACGAAGAATGGGCTGGCGAGCCAGGCCGGAACAATGAGCGGCAGGAATGAGTCGATCCATCCCAGGTTGCGATAGAGGATGAAGCTGGGAACCATCGTAACCTGAGCCGGAATCATCATGGTGGCCAGCATCACCCCGAAGAGCAGTCCGCGACCTGCGAAGCGTCGCCGCGCAAATCCCCAAGCCACGAGTGAACTGCTGAGGATGGTGCCGACGATGCTGAGGCCCGCGATGACGAGGGTATTGAGCAGATAGCGTGGAAAGTCGTCACCGTCCCTGCCGCCCGTGCCAAGCAGCACCTTGCGATAGTTGCTCCAGTCGAGATAGGGCTGCTCCGTGACGTGCAAGTCTGCTGTCCTCGCCTCCACCACAGTTCCGTCGGCCTTTCGGACAACCGCGCCGGTCTCAATTTTTCGTATGAGTTCGACCGGCATTGTGACCTCCCCAACGTTCAGGGTGGCTGTGACGCGGACAGGAATCACCCTGGGAGGATAGGCGGCGGCGTCCTCTTGCGTCTTGAGCGAAGTCGAGATCATCCAGACCAGCGGACCGAGGATGGGAATGCACCCGAGAATCAGGACAAAGTAGAGGGCAGCGGTTCGCAGCCGATGCGTCCAGCGTGGCTTCATCGCTTGGCACCCTCGGCGGGTCGCTCGGATTCGTAGTAGACCCACATCGCGGAGGAGCGAAAGATGAGCGCGGTGAGGAGTACGATCACCGCAAAGAGTATCCACGCCAGGGCGGAGGCATAGCCCACCTGAAACTGGTCAAACGCCTTTCGATAGAGATAGAAGCCATACAAAAGAGCCGAATCGTCCGGTCCAGCGCCTCCTCCGAACAGGACGAAGACCGAGGCGAATGCCTGCAGCGCTCCAATGACGCCCATAACGAGGTTGAAGAGCAGCACAGGCGAGAGCATGGGGAGGGTGATGCGGCGAAATTGCGTCCAGGCGCCCGCGCCATCGATCTTGGCGGCCTCATAGAGCTGTGTCGGTATGTTCTGAAGTCCCGCAAGGTAGATCATCATGCCGCCGCCCACTCCCCAGAGGCCCATCAGCACAATGGCGGGAATGGCAAACCTGCTGTCCCCAAGCCAGTTCGGCAGGGCATTCATGGGAGTGTGTCCAAAGCCACCGAGAACGTAGTTTAGAATGCCCTGCTGCCTGAATATCCAGTTGAACAACACGGCGGCCGCGACGACGGGCATGACCGCTGGAAGGTAATAGAGCGTGCGGAATATTTCGATTCCTCGGATACGCTGGTTCATGAGCAGCGCGAGCATCAACCCACCGACGAGCCCAATCGGAACGCACAATGCGGCATAGAGCGACGTGGCCCGCACTGCTCTGCCGAACAGCTCATCTGAGCCGAGAATGGTGGAGTAGTTGTAGAGCCCAACCACTTTTGCCTCCGAGATGGGGCTGAGGGCGTCCCAGGTGGTGAACGAGGCGAGGAACGAGACGAGAAGCGGGCCGACTCCCAAGCCGATGAATCCGATAACCCAAGGGCTGACTGCCAGCAGCCCCCAACGTTGGTCCTCCCTCGCGCGCCTCGAAACGGAGTGCCTCTTGACCGAGCGAAACGAGGTGATGCCGATCGCGCCAAGCACAGCAGCGATGCCTACAAAGAGCTGAAGCCAAGGTATGGGGCGGCCTCTGCTTGCCGCGCGTTCACTCTGCATAATCCGGTTTGCTGAGATGTCGATATCCGCGCACACCGATTCGGGCGTCTTGGCGGGATCGAACGCGCCGAATAGGAAGCTGCCCAGCTTTGAGTTTAGGGCCTCGTCCTGAACGTCGCCCCAGCGCGCGCCGGACCAGGGCGGAAGCACTCCCCACGGCACTTTGCCGTCACGATCATCCATCATGCTGATGAGAGCGTTTCGGTTGTGCGGGCGTTCGCTCGACTGTAGGTATTCGCTGGAGTAGGCGACCGTCTTCCTGCACGGCACGAACAGGCCCGAGTTCGCCAAGATTCTCTGTCCCGCCTCCGAGCAGAGGAAGCGCACCAGCTTGTACGCCTCCGCAGGATGTGCGGACTGGCTGGAGACGCCGAACCCAATCGGTGCGACGATGGTTCCGCGGCCGGCAGGACCGCGTGGAACCGGAGCGATGTCCCAATCCAGTTTCGGATAGTCCCTATAGCTGGGGATGAAGAAGGAGCCGGTCGGACCATTCATGGCCAGCCTGCCGGATTCGAAGAGGCCCATTCCCGTTTGCTTTGGTTTGTTCGCCTCGGTGGGAAGCACGCGGTCTGTTCTGCTCAACCCAGCCAGGAAGCGCACCGCCTCCACGACTTTTGGGTTCGAGAAGGTGGCGGCGCGACCATCTTCAGAGAGCACGCTGGCGCCATTCTGAGCAAACCAGCAGTAGAACCCGTCTTGCCACTGGGCGAACGAAGCGCCGAATTCGTCCGTAAAGCCATCCGAGTCGAGGTCTCGGGTCAATCGCATCGCTGTGGTGCGGTACTCGTCCCAGGTCCAGTCGTCGGACGGGTAGGGGAGACGCGCACGGTCGAACAGCGCCTTGTTGTAGAAGACGATAAAAGGAACATAGGCCCACGGGAGAGCGTAGACTGCGTCGCCTCGCGTGTATGGCTTCAGCGTGATGGGAAAGAACGACGAGAGGTCCTGCCTGTCTTCCTGCGACATGAGTGGACGCAGGTCTCGCAGCGCTCCTGCACGGAGGTAGAAGTAAACGTCCTCCAAGCCAAAGCTCAGCACGTCTGGCGCGTCTCCGCCGGCGATCATCGTTTCGAGCTTGTGGCCCTCGTTGGTCTTGATGAACTGGACTCGGATGCCGGGGTTTGCCTGCTCGAAGGCAGCCCGCGCCGCCTCGGCAAAGCGCACATCGCGCTCTTGGGAGTTGATGATCCATCGAAGCTCGACCGCGCCTGCAATTGAGTTGGGTCGCTGCTCGAGGCGCCACCAGACCAGACAGACGAGGAATACAACAACGGGCAGCGAGTAGCGCAGGCGGGCAGCCATGGCAGCGAAGGGCTAGGAGGGCTGCTCAGCCTCTGCGGAGGCCGTGTCGGGCTGGGGTGCAATCGTACTCTCGGGCAGCGGACGCCGAACGCAGAGAAAGTACTCGCGGTTTCCTCCCATGTTCGGCAATGGGAGTACGCCTCGCTTATCCAGCCCAAGGTCGCGGGTGGCCGCAAGACTCACTCGTTCGATTGAGGCGAGCCTTGCGGCAGGGTTTCGAACGATTCCGCGGGCGCCAACTGCGGCGCGGCCAGCCTCGAACTCCGGCTTAACGAGCGCTAGGATGTGGCCTCCAGGGCGGACCAGAGGAACGACCGCCGGAAGGACCAGAGTGAGAGAGATGAACGAAACGTCGATGCAGGCGAGGTCGAAGCTGCGGTCAAACTGCTCTGGGGAGAGATACCTGGCATTGACCCGCTCTCGAAGCTCTACGCGCTCGTCGTCGAGAAGGGAAGGATGTAGCTGGCCATGACCCACGTCAATCGCTAGAACCCGCGCTGCGCCGCGTTGAAGCAGGCAGTCCGTAAAGCCTCCGGTGGATGCTCCCACGTCCAGGCACTCGGCACCGGCCACGTTCAGGCGAAAGTGTCGTAGGGCTGCCTCAAGCTTCAGGCCGCCGCGGCCCACGTAAGCGAGCGCCTCGCCCGTGACCTCGATCGTGGTTTCATCGTCCACGGCCTGGCTGGAGCGCTCCGCGGGCTGACCACCCACGAGGACGAGACCCGCCTCAATGAGCATTTGGGCCCGCTCCCTGCTGGGGGCGAGCCCTCGAACTGCGATGGCTTTGTCTAGCCGTTGGGTCATCTGAATACCTTCCGGCGCTTGGACGACTACAGGTTGCTGTCGTCCGTTACTGAGCGCTGCCTCGCGTCGACGCTCATCCCCGTGGTGTGCAGCCACGAGATGGCTCGCTGCACCTCTTCGATGGCGCCCTCTATGTCCACTTCCATGAACCCGTAGTCTTCCGAGACTTGTGCGCGGCGAATAGTAGGCACCACCTGAAAGTCGTGTCCCAGCGTATATACTATCGGCCGGCCTACCTGCTCTGCCGTGCGCGATGTCATTTGAACAGTGATTACAGCCATGTACTCAGGAAGCCTCCCGTTGGTTAGCCGCCTGCGATGGCGGGCACGATGGAGACCGTATCGCCGTCGGAGACGGGCGTATCTTTCCCTGCGAGAAAGCGGATGTCCTCCTCGTTCACATAGATGTTAACAAACCTGCGAAGGTTGCCCGCCTCGTCCGTGAGCCGTCCGCCAAGCCCAGGGAACTGTGAATTGAGGTCCGCGATGAGCGAATCGATGCTGCCTGATGCGGCAGAGACCGTCTCCAGCTCGTTGGTGAGCTTTCGAAGCGGTGTGGGAATGAGTACATTGACGGGCATGAGCGATCCTCCGATACGATTAGGCAGTGACGAGCGTTTCGGCTCGCAGCGCAGTGTCTAGCGACTGCAGATTCGGCTGAATGTACGTGGGGCGGCCCAGCTCGCCGCTCACCGCCTCTTGTGTCTTAAGGCCGTTGCCGGTGATTGCGAGAACCACCACGTCGTTGCGGCCAAAGCGGCCCTCGGCGGCAAGCTTCTTCGCAACAGAGACGGTAACGCCGCTGGCAGTCTCGGCGAAGATGCCTTCGGTGCGCCCAAGCAGGCGAATGCCGTCCACTACCTCTTCGTCCGTCACGTCCGCGGCCCACCCGCCGGACTTGCGCACAGTCTCCGCGGCGAAGTAGCCGTCCGCCGGATTGCCGATAGCGATGGACTTTGCGATGGTGTTCGGCTTAACTGGCCGCATAACCTCGGCGCCCGAGGTGATCATGGAGGTGATTGGGTTGCAGCCAGTGGCCTGCGCGGCATACATCTTGGTGGGAACTCCATCGATGAGTCCGAGCGCGTTCAGCTCTCCTAGTCCCTTATAGATCTTCGAGATGAGCGAGCCCCCGGCGCACGGCACCACCACGTGGTCCGGCGCCTTCCAGCCAAGCTGCTCGGCAATTTCGTAGCCAAAGGTCTTCGACCCATCGCCATAGAAGGGGCGGAGGTTGATGTTCACAAAGCCCCAGCCATATTTCCCGGCCGCCTCTGCGCAGAGCCGATTGACCTCATCATAGTTTCCCGAGACCGCTAGGAGGTGGGTGCCGTAGATGAGCGTTCCCAATATCTTGCCCTGCTCCAGGTCCGCAGGAATGAAGACATAGCTCTCCAAGCCCGCCTGGGCTGCATGAGCGGCTACCGAGTTTGCCAAATTGCCCGTTGAGGCGCAGGCCACGACCTGGTAGCCGAACTCCTTCGCCTTCGTAAGCGCAACCGCGACGACGCGGTCCTTGAACGAGAGCGTGGGATGGTTGACGCTGTCGTTCTTCAGGTAGAGGTTGTTGATGCCGAGTTCCTTGCCGAGCCGGTCAGCTCGAACAAGGGGAGTCCAGCCGCAATCAAGGCCCACGGTGGGCTCGCCGTCGATGGGCAATAGGTCGCGGTAGCGCCACATGCTGGTGGGGCCAGCCTCTATCGATTCCCGCGATACCTTCTTGGCTATCGCCTCCAGATCATAGATGATCTCGAGCGGGCCGAAGCAGAGCTCGCAAACGTGAACCGGCGAGACGGGGTAGAGCTCTCCGCACTCCCGGCATTTCAACCCTAGAACTGTGGCCATCAGGCATATCCTCCACGCAGGCTCGGTATAAACAGAAAACGCCCCTCGTCGAGGCGCACTCATGGGCGCTCAGGACGAGAAGCGCAAAGCCCTCGTGGTACCACCTGATGTTCGTCCAGCCCTCGCGGGCGAGACCTCGGCGGGTGCCGGCAAGATGGTGGAAGGCCGCAAACCACAGTCTGCTTTTGGGGGACGATACCGCCAGTCCTTCCCAATCCACTCTACACCCTAGCCCTGTAACGGGAGCCCCCCGGCGGTGCTTACTCGGCATGCTGCCTTTGAGCACAGCGGCTCAGGAGCCATTTTCGACGCGCGGTCTCGCACCGGTTCTCAGCTGCCCCGGTTCTCTGGAACGATCCGCACGCGCCTACTCGTCTCCCTCGGCGCCTAATCTTGTGAAGTTGTGTGCGAAGTATAACAGGGGGAGGCGGCCAATGTCAAGGTTTGGGTAGGGTGTCGATTGGGGTGCTCTGCCGTTCCTGCACGCTGAAGATCGCATTTGACACCCAGGCATTCGTCCTGTATAATCCTGTCGAGCCTTTAGGGCCTCGTGTCTTCCGCATCGGAGCCGAGTTTGTATCCCGTCCCACCAGGACATGGCAATTGAGATGAACGCTACAGCGGTTTATACCTCAGTCTTACCCGTTTCGCGACTGTCGCGGAGAGTCAGGCGTGCGCGACTCCCCGGCCCTGCGGCTCACTGTCGGCTAGCGCATCAAGCTAAACTGCTCACCGCAGAGGTCGCTGCGGAGCGCAGCGGAAAGTCGCGGAGCCCACGAAGCAGACCCAGTGTCTGGAACTCCGGGGCGAACAGCCAGCTGCAGACGTTTGCGGCAGCCTGCCCAGAGCGCTCGTCCGTTCATCGCGATCGAGACGATTCCGCTCATCCTGAGCGCTTGACAGCCTTACCGTCAAGCAGTCGAAGGACCGCACCGTGGCAGAGTCGAAGGACCAAACCGTCGAGTAGTCGAAGGGACCTGAACGGCAACCTCACCCTCGAGAAGGCCGGTACCGTCGTTGACAGCTACACCTGGGACCCGGAGAACCGCCTCAGCGTCTGGAACTCGGGGGCGTACAGCCAGTTGCAGACGTTCTCCTATGACCCGAGCGGCCTCCGCGTCCGCCGCACGCTTCCCACGCGCACGGACAACCTGCTGAATGACGACCAGAACGTCGCGCAAGTGGTCACGGGCGACCCGGTGGTCTACCAGCACCTCCCCGGTATCTGGGGCGCGGTTTTCTCGAACCGGTTCAGTGGCGCGAGCCGGTTCTACGTGCCGGACTTCCAGGGCCACACGAGGCTGTATCTCGACAGCACCCAAGCGATCGTCGGAACGGCGCTGTATGATGCCTGGGGCGCGGAGATACTGAACCCCGGAGGGATAAAGCTGGACTTCAGCGCTTACGGCGCGTGGGGCTACTTCCGGGACAGCCCGACCGCATCGTATGTGCGGAAGAGACGGTTGAGACGAGACTGGGGACGGTGGTTGAGCGTGGATCCGATTGGTCTCTGGAGCGGCGACACAGATCTGTACAGGTACGTACGTAATGTACCAACGCGGCAAGTGGACCCTTCTGGCTTGATAACGGTGATTCCGATTCTAAGAGACCGCTGGATAATCGGTAGTATGCCACAGTGCTGTGGAGGATTGCGGCTCGTTTGGGATTTCAGACTATCTAAGACGTATGGTTACACCGGTTACCTAGTTCAGAAGGTCACGGTTAAGCTGGGTGACGTGAGGCGGTGTAGTGATCAGACCGCATTATTTCCTCCAAAATGCCATGACTTTACCTATTACGAGGCCTGGCCCGTGCAGAAGGACCAGCACTACGCAGATGCGCACTATGAATGGCAGTACACAGACCTCGCATCGTGGAATAACTTCAATCTCATCGAGGCCGGTACGCGTACACGTGGCGCCGCTTCCCAAACAGGAGAGATTAGGTTCTTCAGTCTTTCAACAATTGTCGCCATAGATACGTGGACCATAGAGGCAAATCCTGACTGGACGCCAGATTACTCACGGGGTGAATGTGAAGAGTATGGGCATGCTGGCCAATTGCACGCAACGGACAAGACCCCTATCTGGTGGGCACAGGGTAAGCATGTGCAGACGGAACCCATTGCGAAACGAGAAGCCAGGGCCAATTGGTGTTGCTGCGATGATACCTCGCACTCATTCCACGGCGAAAGCAACGGTGCGCCGCGGTTCGAGGGCAATCTAGGATTATGCACGGATCTCGGCACATGGTAACTATTGTCTTAAGACCCGCCCTCCGCCTTCCTCATGCGAGTGGTCTCCTACCTCGAGTGAGATTCAGGATGCCTAACGGGCACTTGCGAGCCTGGGAGGTCATAGGTCGCCTTACAGTGATCGGGACAGCTGTTCTGCCGGTGCCCTCCTTTCAGGCTGTCCCGCAGTCCGTGGGTCGAAAGAGTATGATTGCCCCACTGCGATACTGCATCATCCAATTGCCAAGTTTGCAGGGTGCAACCACCAGTGCCTACGCCGTGTCTTCGACTGGTCGCGTAGTATTCGTTTCAATGAGCCCAGGTATTGGCGACAGGATTCCAATGTCTTATCACTTCCAACAAGGAGCGGCTCGCCTCTGTGCGGACCGTACGGTCCGTGGGCTGCCGATGGCAATAAACGGATCCAACCTTGTAGTTGGAATGGTACACACTGGGTCCGCTGGCACTCGCGCGGCAGTGTTTGCAAGCGACCATGCGATTCTACTTGACGACTCAGACTCTGACTCAAGTGGTGCATTAGGCATATCAGACTCCGGTGTCATAGTGGGCTACAGGTTCAGAAATGGTGCAAGAAGACCCACAATATTCTCCGTCAATGCCGCTCCTAAGGAAGTGCCGTGGTTACAGAACCGATCCGGCATGGCGAAGGCGGTCAATGGGCATGGTGCCATAACAGGTTACGTCACAAGGGTAGGGCGTCCAGATAGTGAATGCGCGTTCATTGCATTGCCTAGCTCGATGACCCTTCTAGGCGCAAGTGAGCCGGGGTCCTGCGGAAATGCGATCAACGACAATGGCACTGTTGTGGGCCATTTCGTAAGGCGTGGCGCCCGGTATGCGTGTTCATGGACAACCAAACCCAAAGTTGTCGCCAAGCAACTCGCAGGTGCAGGAAGTGCTGCTCACGGGATAAACAAGGCAGGCGATGTCGTCGGATCGTTTGCTGTTAGGGGCACAGTACTACCTCATGCCTTTATCTCGCGTAGTGGTAGGCTGATGGACCTAAACGCATTGATCGACAGGCGCTCCGGATGGTTGCTTGTTAATGCCCTATCGATAAATGACAGTGGGCAGATCTGTGGATGGGGCATGTTGCGCGGCAAGGAGCGTGGGTTTCTGCTCGATCCTGTCGTCCGCACTCCCTTAGGTCGTGCCAGGAGCGGCAATGTACGCTGACACGTTTTCATCATACGGAGACATCCGCGAATACGGCGCGAACGCCTACAACAACAGCTTCACGTTCGACCCGGCGGGTAACCGCCTCACCCGGTCGGCGTCCGGCTCGCTCGCGAACTACACCAGCAACGCCGCGGACCAGCTCACTCTCGTCCAGCCTGCAAGCGGCGCGCCGACTACCCTGAGCTACGACCTCAACGGCAACGTGACTCTCGAGAAGGCCGGCACGGTCGTTGACAGCTACACCTGGGATTCCGAGAACCGGCTCAGCGTCTGGAACTCCGGGGCGTATAGCACGCTGCAGACCTTTGCTTATGACCCGTCTGGACTCAGAGTCCGGCGCGTCCTGCCGACACGCACCGACAACCTGCTGAATGACGACCAGAATGTCGCGCAAGTCGTGACCGGTGACCCTGTCGTATACCAGCACCTCCCAGGCGTGTGGGGCAGCCTCTTCTCGGTGCGGTACTCGAACGCAAGCAAGATCGTCGTCCCAGACTTCCACGGACACAGCCGCCTCATGGTGAACAGTTCGCAGGCGATAACGGAAACGGCTATCTACGACGCTTGGGGAGCCGAAGTCCTGAACATGACGAGCGGCAAGCTCGATTTCCGCTCCTGGGGCGCCTGGGGTTACTTCCGAGACAGCCCGACGAGAAGCTACGCGCGAGCACGCGAAGTGCGGAGGGACTGGGGACGGTGGTTGAGCGTGGATCCGATTGGGTTTGCGGGTGGCGATTGGAATCTGTACGAGTATGTGGGGAATAGGGCAGTAATCAGGTTCGATCCAAATGGAGAGTTTCCAATAGTAGATCCTGGATGCACATGCCTACCCAATCAAGCTCGCGTCAATAACTGCATCAATAGATTCTGCAGGATCATTAACATGGCGGGCGATCCACGCAGATCGCGAATTGCGCGTTGCGCAATGAACCACCTGGAAGTCAATATAATGCAGTGCTTGCGGACATGGTGTGCGACGGGCAAGAATATCAACTGTTCCGACGGTGTCAGCAACGGCACTGCTTGTAATCGAAGGCTTGACTGGGATTGCATCCGCCCCTGCGATCGGTGTCTATGTACGGTTAAGATCAAGGTTCCGGGCTGCCTGACTAACACGTGTAACACCACCCCTTCAGGCGCGCAAGCCCAGATATCCTATTGCTGCTACTGGTTTACCAGTTTTCCGACGGATTGCCCGTTAGGACCCACCGCAAAATGTTCCTCCACCATCTGGCCCAATGGTTGGCTGCATGAGATTGCGCACATGTGTGATGTATCTCTCTGCCCGGACAATGATGCTAACGAGGACAAGATAAATGCGTTCTTGAGATGTGTTGACGACATCGTTAAGTGTTGAGAACTGGAGACATATTAGGTCCCGGTATTCGAAGCTCAATCCACTCCATGTCACAGAAGAGGGTAATACATTGTGGTTGTCCGAGCATGGATCGCAGGCATATTCGTCACTTTGCTTCCTTGTAGTCAAGGTCGTTGCGTTTCCGAATCGCCAGTTAGGATCTCGAGTCCCTTTCTGAGTCCACTTAGTCTGAACTTGTCGGTTGTCAATTGGCCGGGATCACGCAGTGATCTGGATCTGCGGGTCATGCTAACCAATCGCTCGAGCAAGCCAGTTACCGTAGACAGATTCCTGCGTTTCCAGGGTACTCTCTGGGTCGAAGTCCGCGATTCCAAAGGGAGGAAGAACTTTCGGTTGGCTGGCCCTGTCGTCCAGACTCCGCTAGGCGCTTCGGATTATTCCTCGCTAGCGCCTGGTCAGTCGGTCACTTCTGCGTACCACTGGTCATCTCACTTCCGTGAGGTTCTGCTTTCCGACGGCATCACGCGGATTAGAGCGCTCTATTCAACTGGCTATGCCCGTCCGTTTTCTGTCTCCACTGGTCATCCCTTGCTGAGTATTAAACTCTTGTCTAACACCGTTCTCGTGCGGCGTGCCGAGAACAGTGTGAAAGTTGTGGGAAGTGGGTACTACACCGAGCCGGACGTGAAATTGAGCTCGCTGATACCAGGCCGCACCTTACGGAAGGTCCACGCGAACTCTGGAAGTCGCCAGGCACAGATGCCTGAATTAGTCTTGGGCGGCGAGCGAATTCCGAGGGTAGTCCAACAACCAAAGGACCTGGAAGGACATCTAGACATCAAGAGTGAGGCCCAGGCACTCGAGTTTGTTAGGCTGTTCACGGGTGCAGGAACGCATTTCATGTTTCCGGAGTTCAGAGCAGTCGAGGCCTTTACGCGGCGGCACGCTCCTGACGAAGTTTACGGCGAAGTAAACCAGTATCGATGGGATGATTTAGGGCTTAAGTCAACGAGTACTGCAAGAGACGGAGGCGGGTACGTGGTCCGTAGAAACCTCATTAGGTATCCGGAACGATTTGGTGGACTTGCCAGCTTGGTTACTGTCGTGGAGCACGTGTCGCCGTCAGGCGGCTACAAGCAGGCGATCACTAGGGTAGTCGAGCGTTACAAGTTGTTCAAGGATGCATGGTCAACCTTGCCGTATTATTCTGTGGCTGCGGTCAAATGACCAAAGCTTGGCCTGCCCCCATTCTTGAAGACGTCTTAAGATGAGTGGTTCCCGAGGGATGTGATGGCTTGCAGCGGGCTGCGATAGCCAAGCGACGAATGCCGGCTTTGCTCGTTGTTGTAAACAAGCATTGAGAAGTGATCGAGGTTCAGGCGTCGAGAATTGACACACCCGGTGCTGTTGTCACTAGGCGTTTAGAATTGACCAACCTCTCCAGCAGGCTCGCCGCCCTTGTCTGTCTGGCATTCAAAGCGAAGTTCCTATGTGGTCCAAGTTTACAGAATGAATTTAGAGGCATTTGGTGATCCGCACCATCGACCCTAAACAACTCGGCATCCCGACCCTGGTACTACCTTCCGGGTTCGGGGAAGCGCCTGCCTGCCGTCGCTGCGTCGAGTTCAGCCCTGGTCCTCGGCTTGACGGCACTCTGCTCGTGGACCCCGAGATCCACCTGCCCTCTCCCGGTATGGACGTCGATATCGCCTACTTCTACAACGGCAACTCGACCTACAACGGTCCGTACGGCTATGGCCGGACCATGTCTCCGAACCTCCTTGCAGTTGCAAGCGGCACCCACGCCACCGGGTAAGCTGGCGTTGAGTGTTGACCCACTAACAGGCCTGAAGAACTGGGTCACACCACCAGCACGCGCCGCTGATGTCGGGCGTCTCTGTCGCTTTCAGCCTCTACACCGAACAGATTGAAGTGGAGGTCTTGACACATCTTCAAACATGTGATATAACTATCACATATGACCGACACCGAACTCGACCCAGTCTGGAGAGCCCTCTCAAGCCCGCACAGGCGGCACATCCTGGACCTTCTGCGTGATGCACCCAGGACCACCACGCAGGTGGGGGAGGGGATGCCCGCGCTGAGCAGGTTCGCGGTGATGCAGCACCTGGACGTGCTGGAAGAGGCAGGTCTGGTGTTGGTTCGGCGCGAGGGACGCACCCGGCTGAACTACCTGAACCCTGTTCTGCTGAGGGCTCTGTACGAGCGGTGGGTCCAGGAGCATGCACGACCGGCGGCCGAGGCTGTGCTGAGGCTGAAGGACTATCTGGAATATGGACTGCCAAGGAGGATGCAATTGGACCAGGCTGCGCACAGGGTGGTGAAGATCGAGATGGAGGTGCCGATTCAGGCCACGGTGGAGGCTGCGTTCACTGCGCTCACAACCGGCATGAACGAGTGGTGGCCGCATAGGTTCAAGCCGGACGGGCAAGTGGTTTTCGAGCCATTCGTGGGTGGGCGCATCATGGAGCAGTGGCCGGACGGCACGGGCGCGCTCTATGGCGTTCTGACGTGGTATGAGCCGAATAAGAAGTTTGCTTCGTCCGGGCCCAGCGCCCTGCTCTCGAGCTTCGCAAGCACAAGCGTTGAGACCGTAGAGGGAACGAACGAGGGCTGTGTCTACCGCAAGTCCATGACAATCTGGGGAGATGTGCCGGATGAGGTTGAGCGGATGTTTCGCGAGGGCAGCCGAGCAATCATGGAGCGGGCTTTGAAGGTCTATCTGGAAGCGGGAACAGGCTACTCGGCGCCCAGCAGTTAGTGTCGAGACAAACAACAGGAGAAAAAGATGATTCAGAAGGCAATCGCGGCAGTCGCCGCAGTCGTGGTGCTCGGGATGGTTGGGGGAGTCGTGGCGGCGCAACAGCCGTCGAATCTGCCGGCAGAGGCACGGGAAGCGCTGGACAAGATGGGCTCGCTGGTGGGCGGCAAGTGGGTGGGCGACTTTAAGGACCCGAAGAACGCACCGGTAGTGGAGATGAAGTATGAATGGAACGCCGAGCGAACGCAAATTCGGTCATCGGGAACGATTGCCGGAGCCGCCGTGGAGGCAAGAATTGGCTGGGACCCAGGAGCCAAGAAGCTCTATTACGTCGACTTTCACGGACCTGCCCAAGTGTACTACGGGCACTATTCCGTGGTAGGAGAGCAGTTTGTGCTGGATTTCAAGTCGATCGTCGGCTCTGCGGGGACCTATCGGGCGAAGGGCGCGGTGCCGCGGGGTGATTCCTACGAGTCAATGCTCCAGGCGGAGAAGGACGGCAAGTACGCCGATCTGCACGAGATACGCCTAAAGCGTGTCAAGTAGCCTCTCTTCCTAATTGCTGCTGAAACCCTGGCCCTGCACTCCCTTTAGGGGGCCGGGGTTTGCGTCAGCAGTTACGAGTTGCGCCATGCGCGGCCGTCGCGCAAGAGAAGCTCGTCGGCCGCGGCAGGCCCCCAAGATCCTGCTTCATAGTTTGGAAAAGGCGAGAACGAGCGCGTCGCCTGCCAGGTGTCCAGCACCGGCGCCAGTACCTTCCAGGCAAGTTCTACGGCGTCGCTGCGGTTGAACAGGGTGGTCTCGCCTTCGAGAGCGTCCAGAAGGAGTGTCTCATACGCCGTGGCGGGCAGCAGGCCAAATGCCCTGCCATAGCTGAACTCCATCTGCACTTGTCGAATGTGCATTTCGGGCCCCGGCACCTTTGCGCCGAGCTTGAGAGAGATGCCCTCGTCCGGCTGAATGCGAATGGTGAGGACGTTTGGCTCGATCTGGTCTTGTGACGTTTCCCGGAAGAAGAGGTGCGGGACTGTCTTGAACTGAATTGCGATCTCCGTCAGTTTCTTCGGCATGCGCTTGCCGGAGCGAATGTAGAACGGGACGCCGGCCCACCGCCAGTTGTCCACCGTCAGCTTCATTGCCGCGTACGTTTCTGTGTTCGAGTTCGGGTCCACTCCCTCCTCGCTGCGATATCCCACCACAGGGGTGCCGCGCAGGTCTCCCGGTCCATACTGTCCGCGAACTGCCACAGAGGCCAGATTCTCTGCATTCAGCGGGACGATCGCTCGTAGGACATCGGCCTTGCGGTCTCGCACCGACCGGCCGTCGTACTTCACGGGAGGGTCCATTGCCAGCAGCGCCATGAGCTGCAGAAGGTGGTTCTGGAACATATCCCGCAAGCATCCGGCCCCTTCGTAGTAGCTCGCCCGATGCTCCACGCCAAGCTGTTCGCTCGCGGTAATCTGCACGTGGTCCACGTACTGGCGGTTCCAGATAGGCTCGATGATGGAGTTGGCAAATCGAAAGGCGACGATGTTTTGCACCGTTTCCTTTCCCAGGTAGTGGTCGATGCG
>VFKD01000218.1 GCA_009885735.1 bacterium | reverse complement strand
GGCATCCCTGATACTGTCGGATGCTTCAGCTGCGCTTCCAAACGGCGGAAGCTCCGTTCAGCATGACAACAAAGGAGCGGTAAAGTGCGCGTGCGTTGTGTATTGCATTGCTGGCCCACTATCACCTCTGTCACCCTGAGCGGAGGTTCAGCCGTACCGAACCGAAGTCGAAGGGTCCGGCCGTGGCATCCCTGACACTGCCGGATGCTTCAGCTGCGCTTCCAAACGGCGGAAGCTCCGTTCAGCATGACAGCTTTGGCACACAAGCGCGACAATCTGACGACAGCTACGGCTGGTTCGCGGCGTTCCAACTGTTTGCGAGCAGCTTCTTATAGGGCCAAGGCTTCGCTGAGCCGGACGCGAGCAGCATGGGCGACATTTCCGCTCCGGCGACCGTCACATGGAAGTTGCACCACGTGATGATGGTACGGTCCAAAGGAGGGCTGCGGTACTTGAGTTGGTTTTTGGCATCAGCCTGACCGCTCGTTGCCGTCCAGTCCTTGGTATAGACGGTGATGAACGCGTTTGGAGTGCCCGGAACCGAGGTGAGATCATAGCTGTCGAAGCTGTACAGTGGTATCGGAGTGGTCGCATTTGCGTCGAAGTCGAAACCTGTTTCCCGCTTGCCGTGGAAGGCGAATGCCCCGAACGTCGCTGCACCCGTGTAGCCCGCGCCGGGCGGGAACGAGGCGTTCACGATGGTGCTCTCGTTGCGCTGATTGCTCGTGGGGCAGTGAAACTTGTCGACCGAGTTGATATAGGTTGGATAGAGGAATCCGCGCTTCGCCTCGGAGGCCTTGACCGGATTCGCAGTGACAGGGTCGCCGGCAAGGTTCTGCGCGTACGTGAAGAGCATCGCGGGGCCTTGATCGCTGTTGTCCGCGGCATATGCCGAGTACGCCGTGTATAGCGCACTCATGTTCGAGATGCAGCCGGCTTGACGTGAAGCCTCCCGCGCCCTTCCGAGCACCGGAAACAGTAACGCGGCTAGAATGGCTATAATAGCGATAACGACTAGAAGTTCAATGAGCGTGAAAGCCGAACGGTTACTTCGCAGCATGTTTTGGGTCTCCTCGGTGGGTGCTACCGTCGGGGCGACTATCTGACGAGCGGTGCGGGTGCAATGTTCCGCGCGCCGCAATCGTCCTGCCCGTTGTACGTTCCATTCGTTCCTCCCGCTTTCCTGCGCCTCCTGGCGTGGTTGACTCGCGTACACCCGGTGGGTATGCTTCATACCCATTAGGAAGGAGCCTCACCCTTATGCTCAAAGTGCTGGTTAGCGACCCAATTGCCGAGGCGGGAATAGCCGTGCTGCGGCGGGTTGCGCAAGTGGACGTTCAGATCGGTCTCTCGGAGGAGGCCCTAACGAATATCATCGGCAGCTACGATGCCCTTGCTGTACGCAGCGAGACGAAGGTGACCGCGAACGTGCTCGCGGCGGCCTCGCGCCTGCGCATCATCGGCCGGGCCGGCGTGGGAGTGGACAACATCGACGTTAAGGCGGCAACCGAGAAGGGCGTCGTGGTGGTGAATTCGCCGCAGGGCAACACCATTGCCGCAGCGGAACTGACCGTGGCGATGCTCCTCGCGTTGGCGCGCAACATCCCTCAGGCGCACGCGAGCCTCTCGGCGGGGAAGTGGGAGCGGAAGAAGTTCGTGGGCGCGGAGGTCTACGCGAAGACGCTTGGAGTCGTGGGCCTCGGCAAGATTGGCGGCGAGGTTGCGCGGCGCGCTAGAGCATTTGAGATGAACGTGCTCGCCTACGATCCGTTCGCCACCGAGGAGAGCGCTCGACACTACGGCGCAACGCTCGTGTCGCTGGATGAAATCTACCGCAACAGTGACTACATCACCGTACACGTGCCTCTCAACGCAAAAACTCGCGGGATGATAGGCGCGGAGCAGTTCGGCTTGATGAAGGATGGTGTGCGCATCATCAACTGTGCTCGCGGCGGAGTGGTGGATGAGGCGGCCCTTGCCGCTGCCATACGGTCCGGCAAGGTGGCGGGGGCTGCGTTTGATGTGTTCAGCACTGAGCCTCCGGCGGCGGACAATCCGCTCATAGGACTAGAGGGGTGTATTGTCACTCCACACCTCGGCGCAAGCACCGAAGAGGCTCAGGTGAATGTGGCGGTGGACATTGCCGAGCAGATATGCGACGTGCTGGAGGGGCGTCCGGCCCGTGCCGCCGTCAACATGCCGTCGCTCTCAGCCGATGCGCTCGCCCTGGCAAAGCCGTGGCTCATTCTCGCCGAGAAGATGGGCAGCCTCCAGACGCAGCTTGCCCGCGAGCTAGATGGGCGAGGAACGGCCATCAGTTCGATAGAGGTTCGATTCGAGGGCGAGTTCGAGGGCGTGCCAACAGGCACGGTCACGCGGGCTGTCCTTGCCGGTATTCTCACTCCCATGCTTTCGGACCCGGTCAACCTGGTGAACGCTCCCACGCTTGCGGCCGCACGTGGAATAAAGGTGACCGAGACGAGCAGCTCGGCGCATGCGGAGTACACCGCGATGCTCTCTGTCAGTGCGTCAACCGCTGCGGGCTCGAGAGTTCTGTGCGGCACCGTGTTCGGCCAGAGCGACATCCGAGTTGTGCATGTGGACGGCTATCGGGTGGACCTAGTGCCGGAGGGCACGATGCTACTGACGCAGCACACCGACCGGCCAGGCATGATAGGCGCGGTTGGGACGCTGCTGGGAAACAACCGGGTGAACATTGCCGGAATGCACCTGGGCCGCGAGAACGTGGGCGGGCGCGCGCTGATGGTGCTGATGGTGGACGATGCAATCTCGGACTCGCTCCTTGCGGAGCTGAGGGCGCTTCCTGGAATGGAGACTGCTCGGCTGGTGCAGTTCTAGGAGACGGATGGGACTTATGCGACAAATGGGACCAATACGTCCTATAGGTCTCATTCGTCCTATCCTCTAAGCTCCGCGATCTTGTCGGCGTACTTCTCGGCGATGAATCGGCGCTTAACCTTTAGGGTAGGAGTCAGTTCGCCGGTCTCCACGGTGAAGGGCTGCTCGACGAGCACGAACCTCTTGACCCGCTCGAAGTCTGCGAGGCCGCCTGAGAGGGAATCTATCTCCTGCTTGATCAGTCGTCTTACTGAAGGATCCTTGCAGAGATCGGCGGCATCGGTGAGGCTGGGATTCTCGTCTCGCGCCCAGGTCTTCAGCCGGTCGAACGAAGGTGCGATGAGCGCAACAATGCCGTTCTGTTTGTCGCCCAGCAGGACTGCATCCGCAACATAGGGGCTCCGCTTCAGCAGCGCTTCGATGGGCTGAGGCGCGACGTTCTTGCCGTTTGCCAGGACAATGATGTCCTTCTTGCGGTCGGTGATCTTGAGGTTTGCGCGAGCGTCCAGCTCGCCCACGTCGCCGGTGTGGAACCAGCCCTCGCGGTCGATGGCCTCGGTGGTTGCCTCTTCGAGGCCATAGTAGCCCCGCATTAGGCTCGGCCCACGGGCAAGGATCTCGCCGTCCGGCGCAATCTTGATCTCGATCTCCGGCAGGGCCTCTCCCACGGTTCCCAGGCGCCTGTTGTTGGGGCGTGTGATGCTAATCACAGGCAGTTCCGTGAGGCCGTACCCTTCGAGTATCGTAACTCCGAGAGCATCGAAGGATAGGGCGGTCTCCGGCGCGAGCGGCGCACCGCCTGCGATGAAGTAGCGCAGTCTTCCTCCTGTAACTCGGTCTCGAATCTTCTTGAGCACCAGGCGGTCTGCCACCGAGTGCAGCGCCGAATGTATTAGGCCAACTCCGCGGCCTGCCGAGCGTGAGTCCGCCCCGCTTCTGCCCACAGCCATGGCCCAATCCACCAGCTTCCGCTTCATGCCCGTGAGCTTCTCCATGTCGTCGCGGACCTTCTCGATCATCGCCTCGAAGAGACGCGGTACGCAGAGGAACAGGGTTGGACGAACCTCCGCAATCTCCTTGGCGATTCGCATCGGCCCCTCGGAGTAGAATATCTGCGCGCCAATGCTGAGCGGCAGGTAGTGACCACCCACTCTCTCGATGATATGGCAGAGCGGAAGAAACGAGAGGAAGACCTCGGTGTGGTCCAGAGTGATGATCTGGCGGGCTGCCCAGGCAGTATGCAGAAGAGCGCGATGAGACAGCACCGCGCCCTTGGGTGCGCCGGTGGTTCCAGAGGTGTAGATCAGGGTCGCCGTGTCATCGCACCCTATTCCCATTGCGATTGCGTCGAGTGCGTCATCCGACTTCGCGTCTGCGGGAGCTCTTGCCTCCAGCTCCGCGAATGAGATTGTGTTGGGCTGAGGATCGCCGGTAATCTGCACTACGGTATTGAGCGCAGTTGCTTGCTCGCGAAATTCTGCTGCTTTTGCTGCCTGCTTCTGGTCCTCCACGAACAGCATACGCGCGCCGGAGTCTCGGACGATGTGCTCCACCTGCGGGGCGGGCAGCGTGTGGTAGATCGGGACGGTCACAAGACCGGCGGCTTGGGCCGCAAGGTCGATAATCGCCCATTCAGGCCGATTGTACGAGAGTATCGCAACCTTGTCGCCCCGCTGGAGTCCAAGGTCCAGCATGCCTCGCCTTAGGGCGCGAACCCGTGCTAGAAGTTCGGAGTACGTGAGTGTGCAATAGCTGTTGCCCTGCCGGCCCGAGATGGCGGGCCGGACGCCGTGCGCCCCTGTGGTGTCCAGCAGCATCTGGTAGATGGTTCGGTTATCCATGACTTGCCTCCGTGTCCGCCGCGTTCTTGTGCAGACAAGGACATTTTATGCAGATCTCGGTGCGCGCGAATGGGCCGAACGGCCCATTTCAAACGGATGTGTGGCTATCCCGACCTATTTATGAATGTGTCCCCACTCTGCTGTCATTCCCGCAGACGCAGGAAACCACGAGGGCGAGCCTGGGTTCCCGCTAACCCCGTGTAAGGACATCACGGGGCAGGCTCATGCGGGAATGACGGTTTGACAGACTGTTCGGCCTTCACGAGCAATCTGAATAATGGTTGCTATGGACCGGCCGCGACTGCCTGAGGCTCGGACGTTGCCGCCGCCTTGCCGTCCACAAACACAACCAGCCGATAGGTGATGCGCGAGGTGTCTGTGGTGGGAAACGCTTGTGCAGGAACAAACAGCTCGAACTCCGGAAAGTCCGCCGGCGAGCTCTTCACCACGAACGCGCGAGCAGCGCTGAGCTGCCCGTCCGCATTCTGATAGGGCGATCTCGGAGCCACGGGCCGCATGGGCGATCCGTCCTTGTCGTAGAAGAAGACGCTCACGACCCCGTGCTTGGCGGCGGCCTGCCGCACTCGAAAGGAGACGGTAACAAGAATGCCGTTCCTGGCTAGGCGAGGCCGCAGAGGGCTGCGAACGGTTCCCGCGAACCCAGACATACGGACTATCTCCGCGGAGGGGCCGGTTTCGGTGGGGTCCGGCTGCCTGGTGATCGGCGAGAGCTGGGTATCGAGCTCTAGCGTCGCGCCTGGGTCGAGGTCTATCTCCCTGGTTGCATCTGCCATGTCGGAGCCCTCCGGCGCCGTGATCTGCAGCACGTGGCGGCCGGCGGCCAGCGCCGTCGTCTCGAAAGGAGTCACGCCGATGTCGCGTCCTTCAACCGAGACCGCAGCTCCGGACGGAGTGGAAGCGACACGAAGGGTCGGCGGCTTGCTCGATGGTTCAGCAGGTTCTGGGTTTGTCGGTACAAGGGTGGGAGGAGGTGCAAGGGGCTTCACCACCGTCTGCGCTGGCGCTTTGGACCGCCGAGTTAGTCTTGGTACTGCAATAACCATCACCGCAACCACGATGACCGTGCTAACAGCGGCCAGGAGCAGCTTTCGCACCGTTCGCCGTTGTTCGACCTGGCTAAGTCGCGCTGACGTGATCTTGGGACCCGTGTGGCGCGGCGACGCCGCCGCTCCCCCAGGAGAGTCTCCATCGCTTGGCTGGCGCTGCATGCGCGGATCCGCGGCAATGGCAGCCCGAAGGTGAACGAGAGTGTCCCGAACCTCTTTAGTGGAGCCCATGCGCTTGCCTTCGTCCATCTCGACGCACTTAGCGAGGAGCGCCTCCAGGGCTTGCGGCAGATTTGGATTGAGTGTGCGCAGCAGGGGAAACTTGAATGGGGTTGCGGCAGGGTCGCGGCCCGTGAGAAGCTGATGCAGCGTGGCGCCGAGCGCATAGATGTCGGCCCGCGGGTCGGTCTGAGACCTGCCATACTGCTCTGGAGGCGAATAGCCTGGGCTTCCGTAGAGAAGCGTGTCCTTCGTCGCGCCCTCGCTGAATCGCCGGGCAATGCCGAAGTCGATGAGCTTGATCGCCCCACTGGCCGTCAGCATAATGTTCGCAGGCTTCACGTCTCGGAACACAATGGGCGGAGTCTGGTGGTGAAGGTAGTGCAGGACCTCTGCTGTCTGAATACCCCAGGCTAATACATCGAGAACTGGAAGTGGTCCGGCTGCCGCGGATCTGGCGTGGGCCTCGAGTGTGGCGCCCTCCACGAACTCCATGATAAGATACCACCTGCCGCCGGCCACGAAGTAGTCCGAGACGCGCGGGAGGTTGCCGTGAGAAAGCTGGGCAAGCAGCTTAGCTTCCTGCTCGAAGTGGAGCTTGGCAGTGTCGGAGTCGCCACCGTCCAGGGAGCGCTCGTTCATCTCCTTCACGGCGACGATCATGTCCAGCCGAGTGTCGCGGGCCTTATAGACGGTGCCCATTCCGCCGCGCCCTACCACGGCGATTATCTCGTAGCGGTCTCCCAGCAGGAAGCCGTCCTGCAGGCGCTCCGTGCTCACAGTTGAGTACCCGCGTTTGCTTGCTGCATCAACTGAACCAGGTTGCCCTCGGTGTCTCGACAGGAGGCAAGCACAGTGCCTGCTTGCCGGGTTGGGGGAACGAGAAACGCGACTCCGCGCTGGGTCAGCTCGGCAAACGCAGCCTCAACGTCATCGACGAAGAGGGTGATCATCACAGAGTTGAACTGCATGTTGTCTTCGGGGAGCGCTTCGCCCGAGCGCATCAGACCAATCTGCTCTTCAAAGAGCGCGCTCTCCTCTGTCTCGAAGGCGACACGGAGGCCGAGCATGTCCCGATAGAACCGAAGCGCGCGGTCCATGTCCTGCACCAGCACCATGGCGACAGCCCCAAGCACTCGCACCTTGAAGCGGACCTAATGAAGTCCGGACAAGAGGCCGGCGCCGCTGATGCGAGAGAGGTTCATGTGGGCGGAGAGGCCCAGCACGAGTATGCCGAGGATCAGCGTGATCGTGATGAGCGAAGGTCGCCGCTGGTCCATCTTCGCGGAAGCTGCGGCAGGGTGCCCCAGCAGCACAGCGATGACGAACATGACGACGGCAAGGAGCACCTTTGCCTCGAGAATGTGGTGGTAGGCCTTCGTGGTTACCGGCCATACCTTGAAGAGGTTGTAGAACCCAGTCGCAAAGACGAGCAGCCACAGGATGCCCGTGAGCATTCCGAAGCGCTTCTTGATGCTCGGGTCGCCGCCGGCAGATGGGAGCACAACGAAGCGCATGAGCAGCGCTCCGCCAACTACGCCGGCCACGCTCAGAAGGTGTATCCACTTGCTCGCCAGGCTCATCGCGTCCATGGTCACTCCCTGTGCTGCAATATTCACATGGCTCTCAAATAGCGGCACAGACTGTCAGAACGTCGTTCCCGCATGCCGTTAGCGGGAATCCAGACACTCGCTCCTGGATTCTTGCTTCCGCAAGAAAGACGGCTGACCGCAGCCACGTTCACTAAGATACCGCGCTATACGGCCCCGATTTATTCGACATGGCACGTTGCGGCATCGAACCAGCACCGACGGTGGAATTCTACCTTGGCGCGCGGATGTCGTCAACGCGGACGTGACGAGCCGGCTGCACAGGAACATCGCGCCACCACGCTGAACCAATGGTGCATGCCCGGTCTGGAGACAACCATTGCCTGATTTGCCGTCCGGAACTGTCACCTTCCTCTTCACCGACCTCTCCAGTCGGCATCTGAGCCGATAACCCTCGAAACTCACTTGACGGCTTCTGGAAGCTGCCATACAATCTAGGCAGACTAGACAGAAGGAGTGGGTGCGATGAGTCATATCTGGCAACTTCAAGAAGCAAAGAACCGATTCAGCGAAGTCGCAGACGAAGCCATTGAGCGCGGGCCGCAGATGATCACAAGGCGCGGAATCGAGACCGCCGTCTTGCTCTCGGTCGCAGACTATCGCAAGATGGTGCTGGGCGCCAAATCGATCACCGAATTCTTCCGTAGTTCGCTGCTGGTCGGTGAGGATCTCGACCTGTCTCGTGACCAGAGCCCGATTCGGGCGGAACCAGAGTTGTGAGGTATCTGCTCGATACCAACGTGATCTCCGAACGGGCGATCCACTATGGCTGCAGCCTCGTCACGCGAAACGAGTCCGACTTCCGCGATACAGGCGCCAGCGTAGTGAACCCATGGCGGAGCTAGAACGGTGTGCAAGCGGATGCTCTCGACCACCACAATCATCGGTTTACGTCACCGGCTGCGCACTTCAGGCTCGCGCCTGCTCCTATGTCGAGCGGCAACTCCGCCTGATCCACACGGTGTACGGGCAGGGGTACGCTCTCTGGACGCTCGAATCGGAGGAGGAGCGTCACACCGACGAAATATGCTACAATGTTGCGACAAGTTAGCACGACCTCGCTAGAGCCGGGCCGGGCGCGACCGACGGGCAAAAGGGCATGCGCTGCAGAACACATTTCTGCGGTTTCGCCGCCACCGCCGCAGGTCGCATGAGCCCACTCGGACCATTGGATGAGCTCGCGCACCAGACGGGATCTACGCCACAGCGTTGGAAAGGTCCGCTGGGAGGAGTCCTCCAAGTGGTGGACGCCGCCCAGTATCTACTGGACGGCCCCAACAGCCGCCACAACCCTAAAGGGAGGACTCTATGTCCAGCTCCACGTACACGCTTCACGGCGAACCTGTCACCTTTCCGGACCTTGCGGCCGGAACTGCCGTAAAGAATGCAGCCAGACGCTTCGAATCCTCGTATCAGATCCCCTCCGAAGCAGCCTTTGTGCTCGCCGCCGCAATGGTTGACCCCGCAGCTGAGAGACTCAAAGTTGATGCGAAGTCACCAACGTCGCATCTCCAGCCGATTCAGACGCCGTCAGGCAAGTACTTGCTGTGTCACCAAGGTCGTGTTTGGTCGCCACTGGTTTCGGGCGACGGCGGTAACGGCCGGAGCCGCTTCGAGATTCAAACACATAACGATACTAACCACAGAGTGCGCCCGTGGCCGATTGGCCGTCATCACAAGCCGGCAATCATCGATTACCACACACGCTCGCTTGATGACATGGTGGCCGCAGCCAAGCTCAGTGCCGAGAAAATCCTTCGCAACACAGACCTTATCAACGAGATCGCCCAGAACCCACGTGGCGTTTGGAACCCTCCAGTGGTGGTCATTGCGCGTGCCTTTGTTCGGAGCGAAAACGGATTGTGTTACGAGAGGTGGTTCCTACACACAATTGAGGGAAGCACTCGCGCCGAAGCTTGTCACAAACTCACCGGGACCGACGCCGGTGCTCCGCTATTGCGTAGTGACGAGCCTCTCGTTCATCTGCGCGACGTTCACTCCCAGTTGCTCGCAGGATTTGACACCCTCCCCACAAGCTCGCATAGTCTTGCTGCTGCTCGGGGCGCGACAATGCCTGTTCTCATAGTTGTGGCAGTCGTCGAGGAAGACGGCTCCACGCCAATCTCGGATCACTTTCCCGAGGTCGTGAGCGATTATGTTGAGAGCGTGCATGTGCAACCCAGAGCTTTCGGGGACGACGCAAAGTACAACGTGCTCGGAGAGCGCTACTTGCAGAAGCTGCGCGACAAGCGTTGGCTTACGGACGCGGACCTGGACTCGTTGCTCGGTCGAGACTATAGTGTGCCCGGCAAACCGACCGTGAGAGCCGCGACGTTGGTTCGTTCGGCGTGCGATGTGGCGAATGAGGACACTCTCAGACAGTTTCTCCCGATAGGGCCGGGGCCTCGAACGCGCCTCACTAAGGACCGCCGCGCCAAACTAATCGGCCCGCTCGTTGTACGGCAGTTCGACCGTGCCGCCGAAAGTGCCAGTAGCGCGCTCATGCGCCCATTCACTCCAGACGTTCTGATAACCACGAATTGGTCCGTTTCGGGTCAGGGTAGTGAGGCGCTGAGGACGACGTGCCTGCAAGACGCAGCCACCTGTAACTTCGAAACTCCAGCGATGATCGAGCTCATCGCCCGCGGCGCACCGGCACTCTGTGCGGCAGGCCTACTCCTCAGCGATCAGGGGTCGGCAGTTAACGGTGACAGCAGCCTTCGTGGTGACGTCGCGAAGGTCGTCGAACAGCTTGCCCGGTCCCGCGCGGGCGTAAATGTCCTTGCAGATGCCATCGCGTGGGCGGACGGAGAACGTCTGGAGAAGCCTCGCCAGTTTGACGTGAACGGACACCTGAAACTTGATGATCGAACAGGGGATCCTTTACACTATCCCACGCGAGCACCCGAAGGCAATATCGCAATACGCGCGCTCGCATTTAATGCTGGTGAGATCCCTAACAAGAACAAGCAACGGGAGAATGTAGCGCAGCTTCCAAAGAGCGCTGAGGATCGGTACCAGATTGACGAGAATAAGTTGATCAGTTTGCTGATGGAGGTCCGCTCACTCCTTTCTGCCATGCGCCAAGTCCGAGATGAAAACAATCAGTTAGTGATCAAGCGCCTTGGACTGAAACCGGCAGAGGTTTATAAGAAGTTCCCGGGCGAGTTGATGAGCACCTACGCCAAGTACGGGACTGACGATCCCTGGGCTATCGATGATGACGAACTACCTGACGACGAGCCCGAGGAATCTATCGACGACCTCTCCGACAAGTCGGAGGATACCAAAGACCGCGAGGTGGATGAGTGAGGTTACTCACCAAGTCAATCTATCGGGACTTGTGTGTCCTTATTGGCGAGAAGCTGGAGGGGCAATGCGGGAGAATCCAGCGCGTCGGACAAGTCACTGGATTCTCCGTTGGGATCTACGTGCTGGGACACCAACATCCAGTGACTGACCGCTTTGTCGCGGACTATGTCGGCAGCGCCATCCGGCCCTGTGGTGACATCTCGGATCGAATAAGAGAGCACCTACGCGACGCGCACAAGAGTGTCCGCTTTACTTGTCAGGTCGTGCTCCCTTTACGGGACGACCTCAACGACAAGGAAGTCCGCAGGCTCGAGGGACAAATCGCTCGCGCACTCGGAGTTCCACCATGGTGCGCTCGTATCCCTGGGGGCCGTAGAACGCCCGCTTAACTCGTGGTCCTGTTACAGAGTACGGGGCATCGTCACCCCGTGCTCTGTTATAGGCAGCTTGCGAGACTCATATACATGACATCCAGCGTAGGCCGGATTCAAATCGAGTCCAAAGACGAAATGAGGCGACGTGCCCATTCCTCCTCTGGCGGCGCGGCTGGGAGCGAGCGAGCTTTCCGAACGACTACAGGTGTCGGGCCGCGATGAGTTCTCCGAGCTGCCGTCTCCTTCACCGCGATGCTGGCGCGGCTCGAACATGCGTTCGATCGCCAGCGCCACTTCACCGTGGCCGACTGCGACGCCGTACGCCTGGTCCACACGGTCCATGGGCAGGGTTACTTGCTCCGCGCGCAGGAATCAAAGGAGGACCGTCCGATAGTGGGTGGGGAAAAAGCCTGCGGTGCGCACAATTGCACGAACCGTGCCACAATAAACACATGTACAACTTCACCGATACCTTCATCAGCGGCGGAGGCAGGTTGCTACTTAGCACCCGTGCGCCGGACATGGGCGACGCCTGGACCCGTGCCGCGGGCAGCGCCACGAACATGAACCTTAATCCCACCAACCAGCGCGACATCACAAGCGGTAGCAACGTGGGCTACACCAGCGATGCCGCTGCGCCCGGGCGGGAGTATTCTCCCAGCTTCGATATCCACGATTACTCGGGAGCTTCCAATGAGCAGAGAATCTCCATCCGCAAAAAGCCCGCCACCAGCACCCTCTCGTTCTCCACGGCATCGAGCCTGGTGGTTTCCAACGGGACGGCACGGATCAGGGTGTCTGCGGTGCTGACTAGGCTGCAGGACCGGGGGAGTAATACGCTGAGTGTTGCGAGTCCGTAGGCAGAAGAAGGAAATATGCAGCTATTAACTGCAGGGGAGGAGCTCGGCGAATGGCAACCAAGGTGTCCTTGATCAACATGAAGGGTGGCGTCGGCAAATCGACTCTAACCATCAATCTGGCGTGGCATTTTGCATGTTATAGTGAGTGGGCACGAAGGGTGCTTGTTGTCGATCTTGATCCGCAGTTTAATTCCAGCCAGTATCTCCTGGGTGTTTCCGAATACGAAGGCATATTGAATGCCAAGAAGCCAACAGTTTGGGAGATTCTAGAGCAGGGAATTAGGACGCCAAGCGGCATATCTACGATATCAAACCCAAGGGACACGATCTACAAATACAGGAAGTTTAGTCATGGTGGATGTCTGCATCTTATCCCATCTCGACTAGAATTATCACTTTCCTTAAAGAACCCAGGCAACAAGGAGCGCAACCTCCCACGGCTCGTGACCGCAATCGAATCCGACTACGATCTGATATTGATCGATTGCGCTCCCACTGAATCCATGCTCACAACTGCTGCATACTTGACGAGTGACTATCTACTTGTTCCAGTAAAACCGGAATACTTATCCACTATTGGTTTGCCGCTGCTGGCGAACTCGATGCAGGATTTCAAAGACGAATACCCAACATCCACTTTGGAACTTGCCGGGGTTGTCTTCAATGCAACTTCCGATTACTTACCTGAAGAAACAGTGGCAAAAGATACGGTGAGAAAGCTTGCAACGAAGAATGGATGGTATGTATTTCAGAATGAAGTGGATTATTCGCGGTCTTATCCAAAAGGGGCAAGGGAGGGAAAGCCAATCTTCGGAACATCCTATTCGCGGATGGACAAGGTTCTCAACTTTCAGCTATTTGCTAGGGAATTTGCCAAGCAGGTAAAGCTGTGAGCCAGTGGACCGACGTTGATCTGCTCAATGACTTGGCCCGTCTTCTCGTGAAGCATGGGCCGGATGCCTTTGAGAGCCTATCGGTTCGCCTAAGGGATGGTTCATTGGTCGATCAACTCGTCGTGGTGGTTGACTCCTTCGCTCAGGCCGGTAGGCGCTCCAACAGAATCACCAGGACGGGTAGAGCGCCGCGGCCAGGTGCCGGCATAGGCAAATTGGTCCAGGAATATGAAGTTGACAACCCGGAAAAGGCAGCGCTGTTGAGCCGCGTCTACGAGGCATTAATGCGTAAGGCCTTGCTCCCTAGCCTTGGAGAAATCCGTCATTTCGTAGAAGACAATGGACTGTCCCGAATAAGTGCCGATTCACGCGACAAGGCGGTACTGCCTTTTGTACGGTCCGTGGCGGCGTGGCCAACAGATAGAATCATCTCGTTGCTCGATGAGGTCTCAGATTTCCAGCCCAGTGGCGAGCGCACGCTTGAAGGATGGGCGGGGGTCATTCTTAAGGATCGTGAGAAGCGCTGATCCTAGCTTGCGTCAAGGTCAACGATGCTCGAACTGACACAATCCGCGACCGATAAGGTCATCTCGTTTCCCATGTCAGTTGCCGGGTGCTCAAAAGTCCGCGATTCAGAACGAGGATGAATTGCTCCCAAACTGACCCACTTCCGAAACAGGAGGCATCGTGCAAAGGCGCGCCTATCATCCCGGCAGGCATCTGTGCAGATTGGGGCACGGTTCGGCTGCGGATGACGCTGTGTTCGGTTCGACGACGGATGAAAGAGCGTACGGAACATTGGGCTGGCGATTCAGCACACGAAACTGTCGCAATGCTTGGAGAAGCCTGGCCCATGCGGTGTGCCACCTGCTGACGGCCTACGCGAAGGTTCCGTTGATGTTCAATTTCCGAGGATGTGTGGGCGAAGCTAGACCGATTCATCCGACGGCGGTAGGAGCCTAGAAACCGCTGATTGAATTCTTGGCACGGTGTTGGCCGCAGTGTACCAGACCCGTTCGTAGTCGATTCGGTCGTAAACGTGGATATAGAAGTTGCGGAGAGTCATCAAGATGGCCCAGGGTACTTCAGTGTGGTCCGTCTTGAATCTCTTTGACACTCGGTAGGCGGCTTCGCCCATGATTTCCATTTCGCGGATCGTCGCGGCCTTCCTCATATTGTCTTCCAAGAACTGTTCGAGAGTGATGCCAGCGACGTATTCGGCAAGTCGAATGGCCGCGTTATTGATGTCTTCAAGCCGCGAATCATCATTTCGCATAGACTTGTTCCGCGGTTGACAGGACTTCTCTCTTAACGAATCGGTTGTTCGATCGCTCGATGGCGGACCGACTAATCAGGTCGACCGGCCGGCCGACCGCCTTAGCGAGCTCATCTCGCATGAGCTGCGCATCGTAGAGGTCCCAAGTCGCATTCTGATCGTAGGTCACGAGGAAGTCAATGTCGCTATCGGGCCGAAAATCGCCCCGCAAAATAGAGCCAAAGACACTCAGCTCACTGATCCTCCACTTTTGGCAGAAGGCGCGAATGGCCGATGACTCGAAGTCTATTCCGTGTAGCTTCATGAGTACATTCTACCACGGATGATGAGGTGACTGGCGGGCAAGTGGAATCTGCGAACCCATCGGGTTACCTATGCGGGCGAGAATAAGCGGCAACAAGAGTCAGCGCGCAAGGGCTCTCAATCATCACTGGCGGCATACCCGCAGTCGGGCCCCGGTCCGGCTGCGGATGACGCTGTGGAACGTGGCCGCGCCGCCCCTCATCCTGGGAGCCCTCGGCGGCGTGATGCGGTATAAGCTGCAGGGCGACCGGTTCGCGACGGTCGACCGGATCCTGGCCGAGCGGGCTCATGCCGAGCGGCCTATCGCCGAGCAGTGCAGCGATCCGAAAAGGGATAAGCCGTGACGCCGCTTGAGAAGTTCTATACAGAAGACCCCGGTTGGTACGGTAAGATCGGCGACATTCACGCCCTGCTCGACCGTGTCAAGATCAGCGGCGGACCAGATGCCTGTCTCAGTGTTGATTGACATCGATCGCTCGCTGCAATAGAATGTAGCAGAAGTGGCGATCCATGCCGCCAGTTCACCACACTTTGCCGCTCGTTGCGGTATAGTCCATCGGTGGGTTGTGCATAGATGTGGCAGGCCAAAGGAGCGTTCATGGACGCCGACAAGAAGGCTAGCATCAAAAGAGTAATGGGCTTCATATGTCTGGGCTTGGCGCTCCTCAACGTCGCGTTTGCCGTCCTCGCGATGGTCGAAGAAAAGAACGTGCGCAAGGGTGCAGCCGGGATCGCGATTGGTGCGAGCCTGTTCGCCATCGGCATCATGAATCACGCTCTGGGCAAGCGAAGGCCGGCGAAGTGACTGAGGGATAAGCCGTGACGCCGCTTGAGAAGTTCTATACAGAAGACCCCGGTTGGTACGGTAAGATCGGCGAGATTCACGCCTTGCTCGAACGGGTCAAGATCAGCGAGGAGATGTCTGGCGACGCGCTGCACCTCCGCAAGCTGAGCCGCATTCTCTCGATTCACGCGTCCACCGCCATCGAAGGAAATCGGCTCACCCTGGGCCAGGTCACCGACGTCGTCAACGGCAAACCCGTTTGGGGGCCGCCAAAGGACATCAAAGAGGTACAGAATGCCTGGCGCGCCTATGGCGAAATGGACCGCTACGAGCCGTGGTCGGTGGGCGATTTGCTGAAGGCGCACGCTCACCTGACCGATACGCTCATCGGGGAGTCGGGCAGGTTCCGCACAGTCGGCGTTGCTGTCGTGCGAAATGACGGCATGGTAATGCACCGCGGCTCCCCGGCAGATCAGGTTTCCACCCTCGTCGAGCAACTCCTGCATTGGGGAAAGACCAACGAAACGCACGCGCTCATCAAGAGTTCCGCTGTCCACTATATGTTGGAATATATCCATCCCTTCCGCGACGGCAACGGCAGAATCGGGCGGCTATGGCAGACGCTGATTCTTTCCAAATGGAATCCGTTGTTTGCCTGGATGCCGGTCGAAACGCTGATCCACCATAACCAGGCGCTTTACTACCAGTCTCTGCAGGATTCGCATATCGGCTTGGTGGATTGCCGTCCGTTCATCGGCTTTATGCTCGATGCCATTGCGAATTCGCTGTACAAGTACATTGATGTTGCGACGGGAACGGCTGCCACAGTCCCAGATGTCCCTGTAAATGTCCCTGTAAATGTCCCTGTAAACGAAGTCTCGAACAAAATCCTGATCATATTGCGGGCCAATCCCGAAGCGACAGCAAAGAAGATGGCACTCGATCTGAGCGTGACCGACAAAACCATCAAGCGGCATCTCAACGCGCTCCGTGAACAGGGCCGACTTAGGCGCGTCGGTCCTGACAAGGGCGGACATTGGGAAGTTATCGGGGGGCCGCTATGAGTAAGGCCATTGAGGAGATCCTCGCCCCGAAGCCAGACGACCGCCTACTTCCGCTCGATTTGGAATGAAGACAAGAAGCATTCATAGATTTGACAATACAAACATCCGATGGGGCACGGTCCGGCTGCGGATGATGCTGTGGATCGTGGCCTTGCTTGCCCTCATCCTGGGGGCCCTGGGCGGCGTAGTGCGGTATACGGTACAGGGCGGCCTGTTCGCGATGGTCGACCGGATCCTGGCCGGGCGGGCACACGCCGAACGGCCGCTTGCCGAGCAGGAACCAATCCCTATTACAATCCGCACAACCGCCCGGTCCCGATTGCTCGATCCGATGACCGGAGCAGCAGCCCGCCCTTCCGAGCCTCAAACGGCATCCATACGCGGTTGCGTTATGGAACTCTATTCCGTCGGGGCTCCCAGCTTCTCACGCTGCCGGACCAACACAGTGGTCTATGCGGCTGCGGGCGACCTACCAGCTTTGGCGACGAAACCGTTATGAACCTGTCTCTGGGCTAGCCTGCCCTATACATGAACGTGCCTGCGCTCCGCCGTCATTCCTGCGAAAGACGGAATCCAGAAGGGCGAAACTGGGTTCCCGCTAAGGACATGCGGGAATGACGGCATGGCAGTTTGCACCGCTTTCACGAGCAATGTGAGTAATGCAGGCTACGGCCAGCGAGCTTTCAACTCATTGATGAGGGCGAACCGAATGTCGGGTCCGGGAGTGACCGGTCCGACGCTGACACCGTCCGGCTTCAGGAAGTCGAGACCCCGCTCCCGGCCCGTCAGGAGGAAGTCGTTTATGACCACGCGGTATCGCCGTTCGGGGTGGATGGGGTCTCCATTCGCCCGCCACGAGCCGTTCAGGTCACGGGTTATGTTTGCCATCTGGAAGTAACCGCCCTGTCCTCGATTCCCGTAACCCTGTGTCAGAGCGCGAACCAAGGTGCTGCCCTTCATCTCCACCAGGTTGATATTGCCGCCGAAGGGGAGGATGCGGATCACATCGTATTGCGAGAGCGGGCCCGGCGGTATCACGTCGTCAATTCGGATGCTGCCCCCGTTGTAAAAAGCCAGTTCGGCATTGGGAAAGGCTCGGAGCATCGCTTGAGCGATGAGCTCCCCAAGATTGGTCGGCCGATTGCGCACCGATGCCTCGGTGCCGTCGAGCGGCTCCGGCACTCGCGCCACCATCTCCTCCGGCTTGAAGCCGCTCCGCCGAAATGCGTCGAACCCCCGCTGCACCCACTGACTAGCGATCCGCGCTACGTCCGGATCCTCCGGGATCGATTCCGTGATCGTCTTGAGCCGCGGTCCCATCTTCAGTCGGCGCGTGACGGTGTCGAACGTGAGGTCGAGCACATACACGGAGCGGGCATTGGCATCCGCTTTGAGGATCGGCGTGAAGTCGATACCTCGCCATATCTGGACGTTCTCGTGCTCATGACCACCGAGTATCACGTCGATCTCCGGGACGGCCACGGCGAGGGCGGTATCTTCGTCCAGGCTGAGGTGGGTCAGCGCGACGATGGCATCGACATGGCCCGCGAGCTTGCGCACCTGGTCGCGGGCGGTTGCAATCGGGTCTAGGTAGGTAACGTACGGCTTGCGGTTGCTGTCCAGGGTCAGGCCAATAACTCCGATCCGGAAGGTGCCGCCCTGCTTCCCCGGCACCCGAAGGATGATGTGTTCGGAAGTATTGGCGAAGAGGGCACCAGTCACGTTGCGCACATTGCCGGAGAACCAGCGAAACCTCGATTCGCGCAGGCGCTCATGGAACTGGTCCTCGTTCAGGTCGAACTCGTGATTGCCAAACGTGGCAAAGTCCAGCCCGACTGCATTCAATACTGCCACCATCTGCCGGCCCGCGAGCGGCTTCCCGTCCACCACGGCGGTACCCAGCGCCGATGGGCTGAAGCAGTCGCCGCCCAGGAGCGTATAGGTGTGCGGGTTGATCCGCATTAGCGCCTTGCGTACTGTCGCTACCCGCGCCAGCCCGCCCTGCTTCCCACCCTGAACCGCCGTGATTTCATACACGTCGTTCACGTGCAGCAGCGTAGCGCGAATCTCCTCCGCCCTCGCGCTTGGGCAAACCGCGAAGAGCAGGGAAACTACAATGAGGACACGATACGCCATTATGCAGCCTCCATACACGGACCATTTGAGATGCTAGACTGGCTAGATGTCATGAGTCTGAGAACACTTTGAAGTTGTGTCAAGTTCTGATACCAGGTCCAGGTTCCCAATCCATCACAACGACCCCATTACTGTCACCCTGAGCGAAGCCACAGCCGTATCGTGGCGCAGTCGAAGGGTCCGGTAGCACCAGATCGGGTACGCCTGGATGCTTCGTTCCCGCTAACGGCATTCGGGAATGACGTGGTTCGATGCGGCTGAACCTCCGCTCAGCATGACGATCTGTGACCACCCGTGTAGACAACGCTATTTTCAAGAGAGTCGAATGAAGCACGGTCAGTATTCGACGTATCTGATCAGAACCCTCTTGCAGAAGGCTGAGATGGGTGAGCGAGTTTACGTGCTCATCAGTCCTCCATGAGGCGCTCGAACCACGTCGCTCGATCAGCGCAGCGAATGACTGTGCCGGCCGCTGGCCCACGACTCTGCCTGCCCAAAGACTTCGTCCTGTATATAATGTTGCAGCCCCAGGGGGACTCTCCGTACGGCACGTCGAACAATACGATCAGCTCGCCTATCGGGTCTTGGCGGGACGTTATCTCTCGGAACACCTAATATGCCAAAGTGGCTTTTCTACACGCTCTTGTCGATCTTGTTCTGGGCAGCCTGGGGCGTGGTATCCAAGGTATCCACGACCAATGTTTCCGCGCTGCATACCCAGGTGCTTTTCACGGTCGGCCTTATTCCGCCTGTTCTGCTGGCT
>VFKD01000739.1 GCA_009885735.1 bacterium | reverse complement strand
GTGATGCCGGTTTGGCAGGCACAGATGTACAAGTCTTCAATAACGTCCTTCGCCGATGGCCGGAGTACATGGCTTCGATTGCGAGGGTCCGTCCGCCAGACGGAATCTTTTCGGAGCCGATGCGAACACCGCTTACGCTCACGCTTCCAGCCGCTGTCCCTGCGCCAGCCGACCTGCAGATTTCATTCCAGGCGAGCAAACTTGCCGACGGCGGTGGGACTCGGGAAGACACCAAGTCGATCTGGGCATTTCACGCGGACGAGACCACCCCGGCAGCATGGATTTCATGTGACGGTCTATCGGTTGTGGGGTCAGACAAGGACGCATTGGCGTTTCCTGGAAACGGCGCATCGGAATCAATTGGGCCAAACTCCGTGGTTGCGGCAGATGTGAACTTCGACTTTGCAATGGACCTCGTGCTCGTGGGCACCCGCGGAATTCGGATGTACATTAGAAGCCCGATATCGAAGTCGCTCGTGCCGGCGGGAAAGGTTCCAGTCGAAGTGGTGAACACTCCAATGTTTGGCGCCTGGCCGCTCGACATCGAGGCAGACGGGGACATCGACCTGATAATGGCGCCGAAGGCTGGAGCGCCGTTCGTTCTCAGGAACAATGGCGACATGACGTTTGCGATTACAAGACCGTTCAGCCAGACGAAGGGCCTTCGTGCCTTGGCGTGGGCGGATGCAGACGCCGACGGTGACGTGGACATCGTCATGGCGGACGACACGGGAGCGCTCATCCTGCACCAGAACCAGCGTGCCGGTCGGTTTCTGCCGATTGCGATTTCGGCCCCAAGGAAGGTGGCAGCACTCACAGTGATGGACGCGGACGGGGACGGCACACTCGACTTCATCAGTCTGTCGGCGGACGGCCGTGTGGGAACGTTGAGGTTCTCGGGCTCTGCCTGGACCAGCGACATGCTTGGGAGCTGGCAGGGCGCCGATTCCGGGCCGTTGCAGGGGCAGGCACGGCTTGAAGCCGCGGACATGGACAACAATGGCGCGGTGGACCTAGTGCTTGGGTCCCGCACAACGATTGCGGTGATGATGGCGGGCGCCGACCGCAAGCCTTCTGCTCCTCGCCAAGTTGTACAGGGCTGGCTCTGCGATGTTGTAGACATGACCGGTGATGGCAAGCTCGACATTCTTTCGGTCAATGCTGGTCGGCCCACCCTTCGGGCCAACAAGTCCTCCCTCGGGTACAAGTGGCAGCAGGTTCGCGCTACCGGGCGCAAAGATCACGGGGACGAGCGGACGAATTCGTTCGGCATCGGCGGCGAGATTGAGGTACGCGCGGGACTGCTCACGCAGAAACGTCCCATTCTCTCGCCCGTAATTCATTTTGGCCTCGGCAGGAACATGCAGGTGAGCATTGCCCGATTCCTCTGGCCGAACGGCGCGGTGCAGGCGGAGTTCGACTACAAGCCGAGCCAGGTGGTTCAAACCCAAAAGCGCATGGGCAGTTCGTGCCCCTGGGTGTTCGCTTTCAATGGCCGTGAAATGGAGTTCGTCACCGATTTCATCTGGCGCTCCCCATTGGGCCTGCGAATCAATGCACAGTCGACGGGCGGCGTCGCCACCACAGAGGATTGGGTCAAGATCCGCGGGGATCAGCTCGCCCCTCGCGACGGCAAGTACGACATTCGCGTGACGGCCGAACTCTGGGAGACGCACTTCTTCGATCATGTTTCCCTGATGGTGGTGGATCATCCTGCGGACCAGGAGGTGTGGGTGGACGAGCGATTCGTTTTCCCGCCACCCAAGCTGAAGCTGATTCACACGGGAGAGCTGCACGCCATCGCATGGGCGACGGACGACTTTGGGACAGACGTCACCAAGACGCTTGCCACGCTCGACGGGCAGTATCTGGACACGTTTGGGAGAGGGCAGTACCAAGGCGTCACTCGCGACCACTTTGTGGAGATAGACCTGGGTTCGACCACGGTGAGCGCTGACTACTTGATCGCGTCCGGCTGGATCCACCCTACGGACAGCTCCATCAACGTGGCGATTGATCAAGGCAGCAGCCCCAAGCCGCAGGGATTGAGCCTTGAGGTCATGATGCCGTCAGGCGCTTGGCGAACGGCGGACCCCAATCTTGGGTTTCCGGCGGGAAAAACCAAGACGGTCGTGATTCCGCTCAAAGGGCTCTTCTCGGAGAAGGGTCCCCGAAGGCTGCGACTCCGAACGAATTTGGAGATATTCTGGGATCGAATTGGCTGGGCAGAGGCACGAGACGGCGCGGGATCAAGTGTTGTCCGCCTCCAGCCTCAACTCGCGGACCTACAGCATAGGGGATACTCGGTCGCGACGCAAGTGAACGACTCGTCGCCGGAACTGCCGACCTATGACCGGCTCTCGGCAGTTGGGAAGAGGTGGCGCGACTTGGAGGGCTACCACACTCGGTTCGGCGATGTTCGGCCACTCCTAAGCCAGGTAGATGACCGCTACGTGATCATGAACGCGGGCGACGAGATGCGGTTCACCTTCGCGGCTCCACCTCTAACACAGGGAATGGCGCGGGATTTCGTCCTAGTGGGGGACGGCTGGGTGAAGGACGGCAACCTGAACACGGCGTTCTCGAAGACGGTTTTGCCCCTGCCGTCGCACGCGGACACGTCCTACTCTGTGCCGCCGTCGGCGCTTGAAGCCGATCCTGTATACAGGAAGAATGCAGCCGACTGGAGGACATTTCACACGAGGTACGTGGATTCGCTGCCCGTTTCTAGGCTGCCGCGAACGGGAGCAGGGGGAGTCCATCGGTAGCGCGCGGGTTGCCGGTCAATCCTTTGCGAGCGTCAATCGCAGGCCTTTCGGAATGATAGCCCTTTCGAGGAGGTCAAACCCTGCCTGTGCGACAACCGCCATCACTGCGGACGGGACGGCCCCGCGCAGAATAGTGGGGGTGTCGTTCAGGCTGAGTCCGATCTGAATCTGCTCGCCATATCCACCAGCACCGATGAGGCCCGCGAGGGTTGCGGTGCCGATATTGATAACCGCGCTGGTCTTGATGCCCGCCAGAATACTGCGCGAAGCCATGGGCAGCAATATCTTTCGCATTTGTGCTGCAGGCTCCAGACCAAGCGCTTCAGCGCTCTCCCGAAGTGGAGAGGGGATGTCCTGCAGACCGGTTACTGTGTTACGAACGATGGGCAACAGGCTGTAGACAAAAAGAGCGACGATTGCATTGTTTGTGCCGATTCCCAACCACGGAATGAGAAACGCAAGAAGCGCCAGCGAGGGGATGGTCTGGACCAGGCCCACAAGTCCAAGGACTATAGCGCCAATTGCGCGGCTGCGCCACGCGAGAATCCCCAAGGGTATGCCGGCAAGAATGGCCAGACCAAGTGATATGCCCACCAGCACGAGATGGTCTTTGGTGGTCCGAAGGATGATCTGCGTTGTGGTCTCGCTCTTCCCCTCGGCCTCTTTCCGAGCCACCTTGCCAAAGTACGCGGACGCTGCAAGAGTGTAGTCCTTTGTTCTCTCGGCGTCTGCATTCATGGCGGTCATGCGCTGCTCGTCGATGGTGCCCCCAAGCTTAGCAAGCGCAGAAATGGCGGCGGTTGGGGCGTCCAGGCGGTAGAGAAACAGCGCTTTGTACTGTGGGAAGTAGCCGAGATCGTCCTTGAGAACGACGAGATCGTTCTCCTTGATCTTGGCGTCTGTGGAGTAGCACTCCTTGAGGTCGATTTGGTCAGACGCGAGCGCGGCATAGCCCAGAGCGTGCTCCACTCCCCGAACGTCCTTCATGCTCAGCCCGTATCGCGCCGAGAGCGGTTTCCATCCATCCTTTCGCCCCAAGAATTCGGGCGTAACGCCCACGCGTAGATTCGGGTGGCTCTTCAAGTCGCTCATCGAAGCAATGCCCATGGCTTCTGACTTCGAGCGTCGCATCACCAAAGCGTAGGTGTTGTTGAAGCCTAGTTCAGGCCCCATCCCGATGCCTTGGGCCTTGAGCCTGCTCTCCATCGCGCTGCGGTCGGCGGCGCCTTTGAGCTTGAGTATCTCCTCTGAAATGGTGCCGGTGTACTCTGGATAGAACGCAATGTCTCCGCTCTTGAGCGCCTGCCAGAGGATGATGGTTCCGCCCATGCCCTGGGTGTGCGTTGCGGTGATGCCGGCCTCGGTTAGGATGCGCTTTGCAATCTCGCCGAGCACATACGACTCGGTGAACTTCTTGGAGCCCACCGCGACGGTTTGCGCGCCGGCCAAGCTTGGGGCCGACGATGCGAGAGCCAGGGATATCGCGAATACCCGCAATGAGTTCCGCATCACAGCATCACCAGACTGCGCTGGGCCGTGAGGAATTCGGTCACAAACGCATCCGAAGGCCGCTTCTGGAAGTCTTCGAGCGAGCCGGACTGCACGACCCGACCTTCGCGCATAAGCACGAGGCGATGGCCTAGATATCCTGCCTCGGCCATGTCGTGAGTCACGAGTACGACCGTCTTGCCGAGCGCCTCGAACACGGACCGTAAGTCCTTCTGCAGAGCGGAGCGCACCAGAGGATCGAGCGCACCCAGGGGCTCATCAAGGAGGAGAATGTCCGGGTCGAGCATTAGCCCGCGCATGAGGCTCACGCGCTGGCGCTGGCCTCCGCTGAGCTCGACCGGGAACCTTCCGAGTGCCTCCTGCGGGAAGTGCGTCAGAGTGCAAAGCTCAGCAACTCTGCTGGAAACCTTCGCGGGATCAGTTCCTACGTGTTGCGCCATCAACGTGATGTTTCGAAGTGCGGTAAGGTGAGGAAAGAGCCCGCCATCCTGGATTACGTAGCCCATCCGCCGGCGAAGCTGCTGAGAGGTAAAAGTGTTCACTGGAGTGCCATCCACTTCCAGCGTTCCCGAGCTAGGCGCAATCAGGCCGATGATCATCCGCAACAGGGTCGACTTTCCGCAGCCGCTGGGGCCGATGAGCGCGGTGGTCTTTCCTCGCTCGAACTCTAGAGTCGTTGGGTAAACGGCGATTGAAGCGCCATAACGTCGCTCGGCAGATTTCAGGGCGATCAAGTCCGTGCTCCTGCGCCTCGAACCAGCGACACAGCGAACCAGTTCAGCGGGTCGGTCCAGGTCCGCTGCACGCAGAGGCCGCTGCTCTCTAGGATGTTCGCCATTGAGCCCAGCGTGTACTTATGGCTGTATTCGGTGAGAATGCGCTCGCCCTGCTTGAGTCCGATAGTCATGTCAATTCCCGGAATGCTCACTGTCTGCTCGCGAGTGCTGGCTATCCACATCTCAATTCGGGACTCGACAGGATCGAACGGAGCCTCGTGCCAGAACCCATCAAGTTGAAAGTTTGCTCCAAGCTCGCGATTTAGGCGGCAAAGGATGTTCAAGTTAAACTGTGCCGTAATCCCCTCGCTGTCGTTGTAGGCGGCGTGCAGCACTTCGTGCGGTTTCACCAGGTCGTACCCGATAAGCAGCGCATCCGCAGGCTGCATGATGCTGCGAATTCTCGACAGAAACTCTACCGCCTCGCCGGTGGTGAAGTTGCCGATGTTGCTTCCCAGAAACACGAACAACCGAGCGTGCGAGTGGCTCGGGACTAGAGGCAGCGCGGGGCCGTACTCACCGGAGATCGCCTCTATCGCAAGGCGGGGATATGCTGTTGATAGCTCATGCACAGACTGATGGAGGAACTCGTCAGAGATATCGATGCATACGTAGCGAGCCTCGCCGTGCCGCGTCGCCTCATCCAGCAGCAGCCTCGTCTTGTAGCTGCTGCCGCAGCCCAGTTCCACGAGCATGGGAGCGTCGCCGAGAGTGCCCATCATCTCCGCGGCATGCGCCTCCAGCAGGGCCCGCTCTGTGCGAGTGAGATAGTACTCGGGCAGCTCCGAGATGCGCTCGAAGAGCCGCGACCCTTCCGCGTCGTAGAAGAATCGGCACGGAATCTGCTTTGGAGTCTGCGCTAGTCCCCACAACGCGGCGCGCCGAATCTCGGCACCGGCGTCGTAGGTCGACGCCACTTGGAAGTGGACTCTCGGAGACACTGCAGCTTGCATGGTTGCTACCGATTGGCCGAACACTGCTTGAACTCCTGCCCACGCAGCGTGGCCGGCATTATTCACCTCGGTCGTGAAAGCAGTGCGTGCTGTCAAATAGTCATTCCAGCACCGTCATTCCCGCATGTCCTTAGCGGGAACCCAGGCTGGAATCCAGGTTGGTCGTTCTGGATTCCAGCTTTCGCTGCAATGCCTGCCCCGTTACGACCTTAAACGGGGACGGCGGACCGCGGCCCCGTTCATGACTAGATCGGGCTAGCGCGAAGGAACCGCGGGCACGGACGGCGTATCGGACCCTATGAAAGTCTATGATGCTGCGATTATTGGTGGAGGCCACAATGGGCTCATCTGCGCCGCCTACCTGGCACGCGCCGGAAAGAGCGTGGTGGTGCTCGAGAGCCGTGACGTTCTCGGCGGTGCCTGCATCACCGAGGAGGTCTGGCCGGGATATCGCGTCTCGACCGCAGCGTACCTCTGCAGCCTGCTCCACCCGCAGATCATATCGGACCTGGAGCTTGCCTCGCATGGCCTGGAACTCTACCGGAGGGATCCTGGAGGCTTCGCGCCTTTCCCTGATGGGGCGCACCTCTTTCTGTATCCGGATGCTGACCGAACCCGTGCCGAGCTGCTCCGATTCGCTCCGGGCGATGCCGACGCATACGAGGAGTTTGAGCGAGACATCGAGACCGCCTGCGACATCCTTGAGCCGCACTTCCTGGCGTCCTCTCCATCGCTCGACACGCTGCGTGCGGACTTTACTCGGCAGGGTGCAGGGCATCTGTTTGAGCAGTTCTTTGAGTGGCCCATTGCCAAGCTGCTGGAGGCCAGGTTCGCAAGCGAGGGCCTAAAGGCCGTCTTGGCCACGGATGGCCTAATCGGCACCGCCGCCGGAGTGGACGACCCTGGCACCTCCTACGTACTGCTGCATCACTGCATGGGCCGCGTGCTGGGCACGCGGGGACTCTGGGGTCACGTTCGCGGGGGAATGGGCCGAATCTCCGCGGCCGCAGCCGCCGCTGCGCGAAAGCATGGAGCAGAGATACGCACCAGCGCTGCAGTTCGTTCAATCGAGATTTGCGGTGACCGCGTCAAGTCGGTCGTGCTGGAGGACGGCACGGAGATCTCTGCGGCAGCGGTCGCGGCAAACTGCGACGGCTGGACCCTCGCCGGACTACTGCCGCCGGAGCACCGAGGAGCGCTCGCAGGCTTCGCGGAGGACGAGCGACCGAACGGAGTCTCGTGCAAGATAAACCTTGCCACGTCCGGCCTGCCGAACTTCAGGGCGCTGCCAGGAGAGCACGGTCCTCAGCACTTCGGCACGGTTCATCTGGCGCCCACGATGGACCACCTGCGGGCGGCCTGGGCGGATGCTCGGCAAGGGATACCGTCGAAGAGTCCGATGGTGGAGGTCTATCTGCAGACTCCCACCGATCCCTCTCTCGCGCCGGAGGGCAAGCAGATACTCTCGTGCTTCACGCAGTACTTTCCGTACAAGTTGGCGTCGGGCCTGGACCCGGATGCCGAGGCTGACGCTTACGCGATCCGGGTGCTGGCCGCACTGGAGGAGGCCGCACCGGGAATCTGTGCTCGAATAGAGCATCAGCAGGTTCTGACGCCCCAGCGGCTGGAGGAGCGGTTCGGACTGCCCGGAGGCCACATCTTCCACGGGGACATTCTGCCGGAGCGGATGTTCGGTGGTCGCTACGGCCTGCGAGGCGCCACCACTCCTATCCGCGGTCTCTATGTGTGCGGCAGCAGCGCGTTTCCGGGCGGGTGCGTGAGCGGCGTGCCTGGGTTTAATGCGGCTCGAGAGTTGCTGGCGGACACTCGGGCGGTGACGTAGTTCATCAGGGCAAAGTCCGCACACGCTCGGTGGTCAGGGCCGCGTAGACCTACAGTTTGAATACACGCTCGCCGGTACCGGGTTTTGGTCGCGCGGATCTTGCCGAATCGTTACTCTCTTGAAATACGACTGTCTTCGTGCTCTTCCGCCCGTCACGTCATGCCTGGTTGTGTACGGAGTTCATGGAGACTCCTGAGGAACAGCGTATTCACACTATATTCCTTGTCCCGTCCTAGTGGCGTCGCCTCAACACCAATCCACTTGCAAGCATGACGCCAACAGGCATCGCCGCGACTCCAGGTTCTGGCACCGCGGCAGGTACTTCCCGGAAAACAAGCCACGTCGGGGCGCTCAATCCACCGCCCTGCGCGAACACGTCCATGAATGCGCCCGTCCCACCATTGTAGCGGAGGACCTGGTTGCTGAAAAAGCTCGATACGTACAGGTTGCTGTCCGGGCCAAACGCCATTCCAATTGGAAGGCCTAAGCCCCCGCTATTGGGCGCAACAAAGACGTCCACGAATGCTCCGCTGGACTGGTCGTAGCGAAGGACGCTGTTGTTGTTGCCGCTCGTGACATAGAGGAACCCGTCGTGGAAGACTACGGCCTTATTCAGAGCTAGCCCGCCACTTCCAGACGGGACGAACGCATCGAGGAAGGCGCCGGTCGTCCCATCGTATCGGAGTACGCTGTCGTTTAGCTCACTGCTAATGTAGAGGTTGCCATCCGGACCGAACGTGAGTCCTTGGGGACCGTCCAGGCCGCCGCCAGACGCGAACACACCCATGAAGGCGCCTGTCGAACCGTTGTATCGGAGCACATTGTCGGTATAGAAGCTGTTGACGTACAGGTTCTGGTCCGGTCCGAACGTTATTCCGATTGGGGCGTCCAGACCGCCACCGCCGAACGGAACAACCACATCCAGAAACGCGCCGGTGGTCTTGTGGTAACGCAGCACGCGATGCCCGCCCCGATCCGCAACGACAAGATTGCCGTCCGGCCCAAAGGCGAGTCCATGCGTATTCGACAAACCGCCGCTGCCAGATGAAACGAATTCGTCGATGGCGGCACCGGTGAGTCCATTGAACCGGACCACGTTGTTACTGTTGTGGCCGCTGACAAGCAGTTCGAATCCTTGGGCTTGACCTGGAGGTGGACCGAGCGCGGTGGCCGCCACGAGGAGACACAAGAGGAACAGAGATCGAGCTTTCATGGGGTTGCATCCTTTACAGTGATATTGTAAGTCTACGCAAGATTCATGCCAGTTTATCATCGTTGCTGATTCTGCCCAGGTGGATGCGGGTAGGCACTCCGACTTCCAGCCCAGATTCTTACCAAAGTCCCTAATTGGCTACCTGCCGCCGTACCGTGGACCAAGCCAGCGGGCGGATCGGTGCTCTCTTCACCCAGTGGTCTGCCAAACCACTTCGTGGTAGTCGGCCTTGCGTGTTTCCATGTCGTCCGTAACCGTCGACATGCTGCCGTTATGCTAAACCTGCACTGGGTACATTATAGCGGAAGTTCGCAGAGTCTGCAAGTGCAATCTTAGGTGCGGGCGGGACGCCCGCGCTCCGAAGCGCAGTTCTGTTGCCTGGTCGTTTGCCGGCCCCCGCCGGAGGCGATTCTGCCTTGGCGTTTACGGCCAAGGACATTTGATGCGGGCGGGACGCCCGCGCTCCAGGTCTCACATCAGAGGTGATATACTGTCACCATGCAATCTCGTTCCAGGAAATCAGTGTAGTGCATAGCTTTTGCAGGAGCCCTTTCGGCCAAATACTTGCAGGAATCGCGCTTGGGATCATCCAGCCACCCGCGTTCGCTCGGTCGCCCCCTGTCGACTTCGCGCGTGATGTTCAGCCCATCCTCGCGGCGAAGTGCCTCGGCTGCCACGGCCTCGATGCGAAGCTAGGCGGGCTGGACCTGCGCAGCCGCGCGGGTGCGCTGAAGGGCGGAACCCACGGGCCGGCGCTGGTGCCGGGCAAGGCCGGAGCGAGCCGCATGCTGCAGATGATCCTCGGCGTCCAGTCGCCAAAGATGCCTCCCGTCGGTTCGCTCAAGCCCGCCGAGGTGGTCACCCTTCGCAAGTGGATTGATGCAGGCGCAAGGTACGACGCAGACATTCTCTCCGGCGCGAAGCAAGTCTGGTGGTCGTTCAAGGCGCCAACGCTGCCGGCTGTACCTGCCCTCAAGAACGCCTGGGTTCGCAACCCGATTGACGCATTTGTCCTCGACGGTCTCCGGAAGTCCTCCCTCGCGCCGAACTCGCCTGCCTCGCGAACGGTGCTGATTCGCAGGGCGTACATGGACCTCGTTGGCCTGCCGCCCAATCCGCAGGAGGTGCGAGCGTTCTGCGCAGACTCATCGCCCAAAGCATGGGAGGGGGTGGTGGACCGCCTGCTCTCGTCGCCGCATTACGGCGAGCGCTGGGCGCGTCACTGGCTTGACGTGGTGCGATATGCCGACAGCGGAGGGTTTGAGGGCGACAAGGACAGGCCGCTAGCCTACAAGTATCGCGACTACATCATCCGTGCATTTAACAGCGACAAGCCCTTCACACAGTTCATTCGCGAGCAGCTAGCCGGAGACGAGATTGCGCCGGAGAATCCAGACGCCATCATTGCCACCGGATACCTGGCGTGCGGCCCGCAAGACATCGTGATGCAGAACGACAAGAATCGCGCCGACGAGCTGGATGACCTGGTGTCAACGACTGGCGTTGCATTTCTGGGGCTCACCGTGGGCTGCGCGCGCTGCCACGACCATAAGTATGACCCCGTCAAGCAGACGGACTACTATCGGCTGCAGGCCATCTTCGCACCCAGCGAGCGGCGCGAGATGTCGGTTGCGGAGGCTTCTCTGAGAACCGCCGCGCTGGAGCAGTCGCGTATCGTAGATGCCGAGTTGGCTCCTCTGCTGGTTCGGATGCAGCCCCTTCGCGATAGGGGTACGGCGCTTGCAGTGAAGGCAGGTACGGCAAAGCCCACGGACGACCAGATCGCCGCTGCTCTGCCGGAGGCGGATCGCCCGGAGTTTGCGCGGCTCCGCGCAGCTATTGCCGAGGTCGAGAAGCAGCGAATTGCCTTGCCGAGCGCGATGGCTGTGACGGACAAGGGGAAGACTTTCGGCGCGAGCTATCTGCTCATTCGCGGCGATGCCGGTCACAAGGGGCAAGAGGTACAGCCCGGATTCGTGTGCTCGCTTCCGGGTGGCGAGGCGGTTGTGCCGGTGGAGGCTGCAACCGCGGCCACAACGGGTCGCCGAAAGATGCTGGCGGACTGGATCGCAAGCCCGAGCAATCCACTCACTGCGCGCGTTTGGATGAACCGAGTCTGGCGCCAGCACTTTGGACGCGGCATCGTTGGCACGCCAAGCAACTTCGGCCTCAACGGAGAGACGCCCACGCACCCCGAGCTTCTCGATTGGCTCGCGTTGAAGTTCCAGAAGTTCGGCTGGCAGACCAAGCCGATGCACCGCCTGATGCTCCTGTCTTCAACGTATCAGCAGAGCTCCGCCATTCGACCTGCCGCCATCAAGCAGGATCCGCTCAACAAGATGCTCTGGCGAATGCCGGTCCGCCGCCTGGAGGGCGAGGTAATACGCGATTCTCTGCTGGCCGTTGCGGGCACTCTCAACACCGCGCAATTCGGTCCCGCAGTCTATCCGCCCGTGGATCCCACGCTTCGAGCAGACACCTTCCAGGGCATTAACTGGCCGGAGGCCGAGGATTCGCCTGCCACGTGGCGGCGGAGCATCTACGTAAAGGTGAAGCGGTCACTCTTGTTCCCTCAGCTTGAGGTGTTCGACTGCCCGGAGATAACCAACTCCGTTGCAGCGAGGAACGTGACCACCACGCCGCTTCAGGCCCTTAGCCTTCTGAACGATCCGTTGGTCTACCGCCAGTGCGGCCTCTTTGCGGAGCGGGTGCGACGGGAAGTTGGGAACGCTCCGCTGAAGCAGATTGATCATGGATACTGGCTTGCATTCGGGCGTCCACCGTCGGACAGGGAGAAGAATATCTCGCTCGGTTTCCTGAAGTCCAGATCGCTCGCGGACTGGTGCCATGCGCTCATCAACCTGAACGAGTTTGTCTACGTTCCGTAACAGACGGCGTATAGGTCAAGGTCATCTAGCATTGATGGACAGGATGGACAAGATTTCTTGGATTTGCCGTTATCCTGTTCATCCTGTCCATCCACGTAACCTTTGCCGCGCAAGTGGGGAAAATCGTGTCTATACAAGAGCCATCTGAGCCGCAATCAATGTCCGGCTTGCCGCCGGGGACCATCGCTCGCCGAGACTTTCTCGCTCGCGCAGGCGGCGGCATCGGTGCGCTAGCGCTCGCCAGCCTTCTCGGATCTGAGGGTGCTGCCATCGGTCAGGGGCCCGACCTGGCAGATCCGCTTGCTTCGAGGCCAGGTCACTTTCCGCCAAAGGTGAAGCGAGTCATCTCCCTTTTCATGTTTGGCGGCATCAGCCATATCGACACGTTCGACCCGAAGCAGGAGCTCAACGACAAAGATGGCATGTCGGTGGCAGGCAGGCCCGGTTTCGACACAATGGGCCGCAGCGCCCCCGGCAAGCTGATGAAGAGCCCGTGGGCATTCAAGCAATATGGGCAGTGCGGCATGCCGGTATCTGACCTACTGCCCAAGATTGGCGCTCACGCGGATGAACTTGCTCTCATCCGCTCAATGACCTCCGAGAGCAACAATCACGTTCCCGCGGTCTACCACATGCTGACGGGGTCCACCATCAGTGGGAGGCCGGGGCTTGGCTCGTGGGTCACGTATGGCCTGGGGACCGAGAATCGCAATCTTCCCGCCTTCGTGGTGCTTTGCGATCCTCGCGCGCTGGTGGGAGGTGGCGCGGGTAACTGGAGCGCGGGCTTTCTGCCGTCGAACTATCAAGGTGTTCAGTTCCGCAGCAGTGGTCTGCCCGTGCTCAACTTGAAGCCGCAAACGGGCCAGACCGATAAGCAGCAGCGCGAGTCCATCAACCTCATCGGCAAACTCAACGAGGAGTATCTGCGGGCTCGCCCTGGCGAGCAGGAGCTTGCAGCACGGATTCGTGCCTACGAGCTTGCCTATAGAATGCAGGCCGAGGCCACGGACGCTGTGGACGTCGACAAGGAGACGCCAAGCACTCGCGCGATGTATGGGCTGGACCAGAAGGAGACCGAGGTTTTCGGCCGGCAGTGCATTCTCGCTCGTCGATTGGTGGAGCGCGGGGTCCGGTTTGTGCAGCTCTACAGCGGCGGCGGTGTGTTCGACCAAAGCTGGGACGCGCACAACGGCATGGTGGCAAATCACGGCGTTCGCGCTAAGGAAGTGGACCAGCCCATCGCAGCGCTGCTCACGGACCTGAAACAGCGGGGAATGTGGGACGACACCCTGGTGGTATTCCACACCGAGTTTGGCCGCTTTCCTTTCACTGAGGGCAGCACCGGGCGCGACCACAATCCGCGAGCCTTCTCGGTGTGGCTGGCCGGTGGGGGAGTGAAGGGCGGAACTATCTTCGGCTCTTCCGACGAGGTGGGATACAAGGCTGCGGACAATGTGCAGACGGTGTACGACCTCAATGCAACAATCCTGCACCTGATGGGGATCGAGCATACGAAGCTGACGTATCACTATGCGGGCCGCGACATGCGCCTAACGGATGTGAGCGGAAACGTAATCAGGCAGATTCTAAGTTAGAAGCTCGGATGGGGTACCTGCGATTGAAACCGCGGCTGTGAAGTTCGCGAAGTCCGCCTTCGCGCAATACTGGTCACGGTGCCGAATCCGTTCGTCCTGAGCGCGCCCAAGCGACGCTGGCGTGTCACCGCCCCTCGTTCCCTGTTCACGTTTCCTAGTCCGTTCGTCCTGAGCGCGCCTCAGCCGTATCGAGGCGCAGTCGAAGGATGCGGTGTAGGTTGCTACTGACCAGTGTCGGTCAACGCAGCCTGCATTCCCTCCGAACCCGCGAAGGCGGGTATAGTGCCTTCAACAGCTCCGACTTTGGTCGGAGGGGCGAAGGCTAGAAGATCGGCGCAACCACCTTTGCCACCAGCCGCTCGCTGAACTTCTCGGTGTTTGGGTCGCCGAGAATCACGAACCACTCGAGCCCGCCGTACCCGCTCTGGCGGTACGAGACATACCAGTTCGTCTTATTGTTGAACTTCACCATTCGTCCTGCTACCGACTGTTTCTTGTCGATATCGTAGTTGATGGTGAATATCCCCAGGTCAAGGCTCTCAGTGTGGCTGACATTCTCAAGTGAGTAACGAAGCGTTAGCCGTTCGCCGAAGCGGTACGTGAATGCGGGCGCCAGGTATCGGTACTTCGCGCCCTGGCGTTTGCCTGTGGAGTAGTCCACCCCAAAGCTGTGGAACGGATCCGATGCCGGGTATCGCATGCTGACGGACTTCACGAAGTCGCGAAAGCTCTCGAAGCCCTCCTCCGAGTAGCTCGCCCGAACGCGAATGTCGCCCGCAGTTCGGGCGCCGATATTGATGTTTCTGAACCGCTGAAAGAAGCTGCCGTCAAATCGGTGTGATTCGCCGGCACCGCCAAAGAAGTTGAGATCGCGAATCGGCCCCGTGCGCCACTGATATTCGTGCCACGCCACAGCTCCCATGCCCTTCGTGTTCGTGAAGGGAATGTAGCCGTTCCGCGCCATGTATCCGGGGCTAATCTGGGAGAGGCGCACGTTGAATCCGGTGGTGTTGTTGAACCATCCGCCATTTGCCCAAAGCTGCTCGCCCGGTCCGGTTTTGTCCGTCGAGCCTGAGTAGCTAACGCCTCCTTGCCAGTCGCCCGACCTGCCGTTGCTCGATACCTGCCACACATCGTTTGAGATGCCTGCGTCGTCAAGGCGAACGTATCCCAGCGAAACGGACGACGAGGGCGAGAGTGACTCCCTCCACTGGAAGACGGCATCGTTCCTTCGCGACCCGATCGTTGTGAGCACTCCGACGTCCGAGGTTGGCCGCGCCTTGCCGAAGAACTTCATCCCCTCGTTGAACCGGGGGATGCGCTGGGGAGTGAAGATTCGCAGTCCGCCCGTGCCGCCTCCTCCCCCGAAGTAGTTTCTGCCCTCCAGGAAGAAGGGGCGACGCTCATCTGCAAGTCGCTCCGAGTAGGAGAACTCAATGCTAGTTACATCACCCTCAATGTTGTCAAAATCTGGATTAAGCGTTCCTACCAAGCTAAGCTGATCGTTGAACTGGTAACGCGCGTCCAGCCCGCTGCGCACAACGGTGCCGTTGGAACCGTTCTTGCCGCTGAAGTTGTAGCCCAGCACCGACAGCGGCCTGCCGGCGGTGGTCTTCGGCATTGCGACGCCAAGCCATCGTCCGCCAAACTCGCGGCGCCTATTCTCGCCGATGTTCGACCAGAACGATTCTCGGCGAATGCGCGCGTGGTAGCGGCTAAAGTTGATGTCGACATCCGCGGGCTTTCCACCGGCCGGCCGAGTTAGAATCTCCCAAGGAATCGACATCTCAACGGCGTATCCCGTTCTGGTGCGGCGCGCTGCGCTCTGCCAAGCTCCTCGCCATTCTTCCTTGCCGGCCCGGCCGCCCGCGATCTCTGTCTCTTGCGTACCTATGGGGTTGACAGCGAACTGGGACTCGTCCTGCCCGGTGCGCGTGCCAAACGGGTTTATGCGAAACGTAACGTGATCGTCTTGTTCGAGAAACCCTTCGCGCCGAGTCTGACGAGCAATAATTCCGTCTGGGTCAGAGTCTCGACAATCAAATGCGATATAGATGTTCTTCGCGTCGTAGCCCAGCCGTACCATCGTTCCGTCCGGCATGGCGGCCTGATCGTACGTGTCGGTAAACCCTTCGGAAACCGCTGCACTTTGCCACGCCGAGTCGGAGAGATCACCGTCTATGACCGGCGGCGCCGAGAGCTTGACGGCCTTAAGCGCTCGGTTGGTAACTTCCACCTTGCCGTCCGGCAGGGCGTGCGCAGTGAGCGAGACCGTGAGCAGCCCGAGGATGGATAGCAGCAATTCGCAACAATGGGCGGACTTCAGCAAGGGCAACCAGGAGCCTCTCTACGCCAGAATCGGCTTCACGACCTTGCCCTCGACGTCCGTCAGGCGGTAGTCGCGGCCCTGGTAGCGATAGGTCAATCGCTCGTGGTCGATGCCGAGCTGGTGCAGAATGGTGGCGTTTAGGTCGTGAATGTGGACCGGGTCCTTCACGATGTTGTAACAGAAATCGTCGGTCTCGCCGTAGGCTGTACCGCCCTTGATGCCCGCGCCTGCCATCCACACGCTGAAGCAGCGGCCGTGGTGGTCTCGTCCATAGTTGTCTGCCGTCAGCGCGCCCTGGCTGTAGACCGTTCTGCCAAACTCTCCGCCCCAGATAACGAGGGTGTC
>VFKD01000260.1 GCA_009885735.1 bacterium | reverse complement strand
TTCACCCGCGTCCACTGCCCCACGTGCGTCACGCCCTGCTGCATTCGTCCGGCGCGGGTGGGACCGGTGGACATCCTCCTCGCGGAAGGGACGGGCTGGAGAGCGCAAGTTGAGTTGGTCGGCGGCAAAGACGCGGCGCAGCGCGCCGCCGCGGACCAGGCGCGCGCGCTCACTGTAATAGACCAGCAACCGCCCGAGCCGTGCGAGCACCTTGGCGCGACAGGCTGCACATTCCCGAAGGACCTGCGCCCGTTCGGCTGCACCACGTTCATCTGTCCCGTGATGTATCGGGAGCTCGACCGCAAGGCGCTCGACCGCATGCGCCGCGGCATTCGGGAGCTGACGCGGAGGCACGAGAAGTTGATGCAGGCTCTGGCACTCGACACCACCAAGATTGCGGACTGACCCAAGTCCGAACTCACTTGCGTCGCTTATGTCCCTTTCGTCGCTTTGCGCCCAATCATACGATTTGACTCACCCTCCCTTCGTGGGCTATACTGGGCGGTCCAACGAAGATTAGATTAGGAGGTACTCGCGGAGTGCCGCTCGTACAAGAGAAGAAGAACAGCGTAATCGAAGATTACAAGACCCACGAGACAGACACAGGCTCGTCTGAAGTGCAGATCGCGCTGCTCACCACGCGCATCAACCAGGTCAACGAGCACCTCAAAGTCCACAAGCATGATCATCACTCTCGCAGGGGCCTCCTGATGATGGTTGGCCGCCGACGCAGGCTGATGGCATACCTCAGTTCGAAAGACATTTCGAGCTATCGAGGCCTTGTGGGCCGCCTTGGTATTCGCAGCAAGATTTAACCCCTTGGCGCCGCACAGCGCCGGTCGTGGCAGGGAGTTGCGCACCGCGCACTCCTTGGCCCGTCGGCGCATGTGTGGCGCTTACTCATTTGTCTGGAGGACAAATTGACACAATCAGTCGAAGGAACGCCCGGCGGCAGAAGTCTGCGCCTGGAATCCGGCAAGATTGCCCGCCAAGCGGGCGGCAGCGTCTGGCTGCAAGCAGGAGACACAGTGCTCCTCGCCGCGGCAACAATGAGCCACAACATGCGGGACCTGGATTTCTTCCCGCTCACATGTGACTATGAAGAGCGCAAGTATGCAGTGGGCAAGATTCCCGGCGGATTCATCAAGCGCGGAGGACGACCCAGCGAGAAGAGCATTCTCACCTCCCGCTTGATCGACCGCCCGGTTCGTCCGCTCTTCCCTAGCGGAATGCGAAACGATGTTCAGGTTATCGCCACCACCCTCTCGGTAGACCACGACAATCTACCCGACACTCTGGCAGTCGTCGCCGCATCCGCCGCTCTTATGATCTCCGATGTTCCATGGAACGGTCCCGTGGGCTGCGTCCGAGTAGCGCGCATCGGCGGCGAGTTTGTGGCGAACCCAACCCTTGCACAGCAGGAAGAGTCTGATCTCGACCTGGTGGCGGCAGGAACGGCAGACACCATCAACATGCTGGAAGCCGGTGGCCTCGAGGTGAGCGAGGAAGACATCGCCGCCGCTATCGAGTTCGCCCAAGCTATCATCAAGGAGCAGTGCGACCTTCAGCTTGAACTGCAGAAGCTCATCGGAAAGCCGAAGCGCGAAGTGGTCCTCAAGTCGGTCAACGAGGCAGTCCTGAAGATTGTACGCGAGAAGACCGCCACCGAGCTACGCACCGCAATCCAGAACCCAGACAAGGCAGCTCGCGAGAGCGGCCTGAGCGAACTGCAGTCCGAGATCGTCGAGCGATATGCCGATGCATTTCCAGACCAGAAGATCGAGCTCAACGAAGCGGTTGGCAAGGTGGTGAAGGAGCAGGTTCGCGCTCTCATTCTGGAAGACAAGATTCGCCCGGACGGACGCAAGCTGGACGAGATTCGCCAGATCACCACCGAGGTGGGAATTCTGCCGAGAGTTCACGGCTCGGGCCTCTTTACCCGAGGGCAGACCCAGATACTCACCGCGCTCACCCTGGGCGCCAGCGACGACTCCCAGTCGGTGGACGGCCTGGAGGGCGACCTCGAAAAGCGGTACATGCACTACTACAACTTCCCGCCTTATTCGGTAGGCGAAGTTCGCCCGCTTAGGGGCGCAGGCCGCCGTGAGATTGGTCACGGCGCATTGGCCGAGAAATCTCTGTTGCCTGTTCTTCCGACGAAGGAAGCATGGCCGTACGTTCTTCAGCTCACCTCAGAGACGCTTGAGTCCAACGGCAGCAGTTCGATGGGCTCCGTCTGCGGCTCCACTCTCGCGCTGATGGACGCCGGCGTT
>VFKD01000408.1 GCA_009885735.1 bacterium | reverse complement strand
TGAGTGGCTGGGAGGGTGATGGGCCTCATCGCTGTGATGGGGCATGTCCACAGGTTGCCAGTACGGTCCATTCAGAGCCTTCTGCATGCACAGTACGGCTTGTCGATACTGGTCGGCGAGATTGTTGATGTGTGCGATGCGGTAGCAGAGCGTGGTCGCGACCTCTGCGATCACTTTCCGGAAGACATTCGCGCGGGCGCAAACGTGGATGCGAATGAAGCGGGATGGCGCCAAGCTGGACGCAATGGCTGGTACCGGACTTTCTCCACTCCGGCAATACGGTTCTTTGTTCACCGAATGAGCCGAGGCAGTTGTGTTCCCAAGGAGGTCCTCGGCAATAACTTCAAGGGAGTGCTGTCAACAGACTTCTATAGCGCTTGCATGGACTACTTTGGTGAGCATCCAGACGACAAGACCGTTGCAGGCTGGGTGCGGAAAGTCCGGTCGATTTACGACCGGGCAAAGGAGTACCGTCATTCCCGCATGGGGTTAGCGGGAACCAACCGACCGCGCGAAAGGCCACGAATGCGCCCGAAGCTGCAAGCAGAACTCGATGCGGTTGCCACGCCCTCTGCCAAGACAACGACCCCACAGGCGAAGCCGGCCAATCGGATCATTCGATACGAGCCTGACATGTTCACATTGAACGAACATCCCGACATACCTTCGGACAATAATGCGGCCGAGCGGTCCTTGCGGCCCCCCGTCATCGCTCGCAAGATAAGCGGGGGGACACGCTCGCCTGCCGGCTCCGAGACCCGCAGCATACTCGCCAGTCTCTTCGGAACTTGGACGGTTCGGAACCTGAACCCCCTCACCGAGTGCGTTCGCATGCTCGCCGCAAACCACTAGCAAAGGTTCACTACCATCAAGACTGAACAGCTACACGACGGAATCGCGGTTGACAACCGATAGAAGCATGGGTACGATAGCCCACGCCCACCCACGGGCGCCGAAACAAGGAACATCCTTCGCATGCCAAAGTCGCTGCTCATAGTTGAGTCTCCCGGAAAAACCAAAACTCTCAAGAATTTCCTAGGCGCCGACTTTATGGTCGAGGCCTCCGTTGGACACGTGCGCGACCTGCCGGATCACGGCCTGGGCGTAGACGTGAATGACGATTTCAAGCCGACCTACGAGATCCTCAAAGATCGCAGGGACGTGATCAAGAAGCTCACCGAAGCGGTCAAGAAGGCGGACCACGTCTACCTTGGCTCCGACCACGATCGCGAGGGCGAGGCGATTTCGTGGCACTTGGCCGCCGCGCTCAAGCTGAAGAACCCCATCCGGATCGTTTTCAACGAGATCACGAAGTCCGCCGTCGAACTCAGCCTCAAGAATCCGCGCCCAATAGATGCCGACATGGTACACGCGCAGGAGGCACGCCGCATCCTGGATAGGCTCATCGGCTATCGGCTGTCGCCGCTGCTTCGCAACAAGATTCAGCGTGGGCTCTCAGCAGGCCGAGTGCAGTCGGTTGCGGTTCGGATGGTTTGCGACCGCGAGCGCGAGATTCAGGCGTTCAATCCTGTGGAGTATTGGAGCCTTACCGCCACTCTCACTCCCCAAAAGCCGGAGAAGGAGTTTCCGTTCGCGGCGAGGTTCGTGGGCCGCGGCACCGACAAGATGGAACTGCCGAATGGAGAGATCACGACTCAGGTTGTGAAGGACCTGGACGGCGCCGGATACAAGGTTCGTGAGGTGAAGAAGCGCGAGCAGAAGCGCAATCCCGTTCCTCCTTTCATCACCAGCACGCTCCAGCAGGAGGCGTCCCGCAAGGCTGGCTTCGGCAGCCGAAAGACGATGTCGGTCGCTCAGCAGCTCTACGAGGGCGTTGAGATTGGCAGCGAGGGGTCAATCGGGCTTATCACCTACATGAGGACCGATTCGACTCGGGTTGCCAGCGAGGCGCAGGAAGACGCTCGGCGCTACGTGACCACGACCTACGGCGAGTCGTACGTTCCCTCCAAGCCGCCGATCTACAAGTCGAAAGGCTCCGCGCAGGACGCCCATGAGGCTATTCGACCAACAAGCGCGTTCCGAACTCCAGAGAGCCTGAAGAAGCATCTGAGCGCCGACCAGTACAAGCTCTACAGGCTCATCTGGATGCGCTTCCTGGCCAGCCAGATGCAGCAGGCGCTCATTGACGTGACGACGGCGGAGATTGACGGGAAATGCGTTGCGGGCGGTACGCCCTACCTGTT
>VFKD01000097.1 GCA_009885735.1 bacterium | reverse complement strand
GTGGTAGAGCGTCACAAACCGGACCCCGCGCTCGATCATTCGCCGTGCAAGCAGGCAAGCGCGCGCGAACGACGGCTTGTCCGGGTCGGCGCCATACATCTCGAGCGTCTCTTTGGACTCGGACTTGAGGTTCATTAGATCGGGTGCGGAGGTCTGCAGCCGATGCGCCATCTCGTATGCCGAAATTCGCGCGGCAATCTCAGGATCGGCGGCATCCGCAAGCGCCTTGCGGTTGAACGAGCCGACCAAGTCAAGAGTGTCCCGCTGCAGCTTGGCATCCACGCCTGCGGGGCTGGCTGCATTCAAGATGGCGTCGCCCTGGTTGCGAAACCGAACTCCCGAGTAGATCGACGGCAGAAGCCCGCTCGACCAGTTCGCAGCGCCACCGCTGATGCCGGAGCCGGTAGACATCACGATAAAGGCTGGCAGATCATTGGTCTCAGCACCTAGGCCGTAGGTCACCCACGATCCCATACTTGGGCGCCCAGGCTGCGCGAAACCGGTGTTCAGAAATATCTGTGCCGGCGCATGGTTGAACTGGTCGGTCTTCACCGAGCGAATGAGGCAGATGTCGTCCACGATCTCAGCCAGCTTTGGCAGAACCTCCGATAGCTCCGTGCCGGACTGACCATGCTTTGCAAACTTGAATCGTGGCCCCAACACGTTAGCATCCGGCTGGATGAACGCAAACCTTTGCCCCGCGATAACCGAGGGCGGCAGCGGCTTGCCCTCAAGCTTCATCAGTTCCGGCTTGTAGTCGAAGAGGTCGAGCTGGCTTGGCGCCCCGGTCATGAAGAGGTGAATGACGCTCTTGGCCTTCGGTGCGAAATGCGCCTTTTTGGCAGCAAGGGGATTGCTCGATGTTAACTCGTCCGCTCCAGCGGACGACGCGAATGCATCGGTGAGCAGCGATGCGAGGGCGATCTTGCCCACTCCCACGCCGCACTCCTTGAAGAAGTAGCGCCGCGCAACTCTCGTATCGTTAGTGTTTTCAGATGCCATGTTTCTTTCCTTCGTGACTCGCGTACAATATTCAAACTAGATTGGGCCGAATCCACTTCAGCCTCTTCTGAAGACGACTCTGGCCTACACCCGCTCGTCCTGAGCGCTCGACAGCCGTACCGTCGAGCAGTCGAAGGACCCAACCGGCGGGCACTCGCAGGGCGCCTAACTGCACCTATGCAATCCCCAACTGGGGCTCGATACGGTCCTTCTTCGTTTCCGCTGGCCCCGTTTAACGTCGTAACGGGCCAGGCTCATGCAGGAATGACATTCCACTGCACAGTCCTTCGACTGCGGCTCGATACGGCTGAGCCGCGCTCAGGATGAGCGGAGCTGGAGCTCTCAGTACCACATCAGCAACCCACCCTAATTCTAGCTCACCTCCGGGTTATCGTCTCATCCAGATTCAGCAAGGCGCGTGCCAGCGCGGTCCACGAGGCTCGCTCAACCGGATCTCCGTCCCCAGGTCCGGACACTGCTCCTGCGTCGATCTCCTTGGCTGCGAACCGGGCCCGCTGACTTGCGTAGAACTGTACCAGCTTGTTGAGTTCATCTGCGATGGGCGGTCTGGCTAGCAAACGGCGGAACATATGGCCAGCTCGGTCCTCTGCGGCGCCTTGAGACAATGCGGCTGTGCGGCCCAGCGCTTGTGCAGCCTCCGTGAAGACCCCATCGTTTAGCAGCGTGAGCGCCTGCAGAGGCGTGTTCGACACCTCTCGCCGCGCTACGCACGCCTCTCCGGTGGGAGCATCGAATGTCACAAACGACGCATAAGGCGCGGTGCGCTTGCTGAATGTGTAGAGCCCTCGGCGGTATCGGTCCTCGCCCTCGCTCGCCTTCCAGGCCATGCCGCCAAAGGTTCCATCGGTCGTGACGCCCGGGGGCTGAGGCGGAAACACGCTCGGCCCACCGATCTTCTTGGAGAGCAGTCCCGCAGCGGCCAGAGCGCTGTCTCGCAGCACCTCCGCTTCCAGCCGAGCCCTTGGAGCGCGTGCGAAGAGCCTGTTCTGTGGGTCCTTCGCCGCGAGCATTGGCGACACGGCAGACGACTGCCTGTAGGTTGCACTCGTGACGATGAGCCTATGGAGCCGCTTCATGGACCACTTCTGCCTCACCAGTTCATTGGCAAGCCAGTCGAGGAGCTCTGGATGCGTGGGAGGCTCGCCCTGATAGCCGAAGTCCTCTAGAGTTGTTACAATGCCCCGGCCAAAGAAGGCAGCCCACTGTCGATTTGCCGTTACGCGCGCCGTGAGCGGGTTCTGAGGTGAAACCAGCCACTTCGCGAACGATAGTCGGTTTGCTGCCGATCCGGGCGACAGTCCTGGAAAGGCGGCAGGAAGTCCCGGCTTAACCTGCTCCTTTGGCTGCAAGTACTCTCCGCGGTGATACAGGATTGTCTGGCGCGGGTTGTTTGCGGGCCGCTCCTGAAAGACCAGCGTGGTGACGCTGGGAGGCGCTGTCGCACGTTTCTTGCCAATCTCTTCACGTGCCGCCTTGAGTTCAGGCGCCGCCAGAGCGAATTGCTGCCTCACGAGTTCAGACTCGGCATGCGAGCGTGACGTAGCCGGCTTCAGCACTGCGGTCTCAACATCCGGAAGCATCGCTGTGAATGTGGCACGCGCATCCGTGGTGGCCGAGATGCGAAACCTGCCAAGGCTCGCCGCGTAGTACTGTTCGAAGAGCATTTTGATGCTGAGATCCGCCGCCGAGAGGGGTTTGTCCAGCACCAGCACAGCCACGTTCGGCTTGCCTTGCCCGCCGTTTATCGACCAGCCGGTATGCGTTGCCTCGTCTATGAGGCCCTTGGCGTCGCCTATCGTCTGCGAGGTTTTGACGAACTTTACCTTCTGTCCGGCGGCCGACAGCGTGAGATCACTCAGGAAGAAATCACCGAAGGGACCCTCATAGAAAACTCGGCCAGGGCCATTGTTCGGCAGGCGGTCATCTGGAATGACCTCTAGGCGAAGCGCGGTGATCTCCTTAAGGTCCGTCTTGAAGGAAATATCGTAGATATCGCGCTTGGTGACATCCCCGGTTGAGAGCACGGAATTATCATCAAGCACAGTGAGCAGCGGTGAATTGCTCGTTGCCTTCACGGGCCGAAGAGGCGTCCAAACCACCGCACTCGATGCGAGTGGCTTAAGCCATGCGCTGAATCCCTCGTCAAAGGCGCCCGACTTGCCGGGAAACTTAGAGGGCAGGGCGACCTCCTGCAGCGCGGCCTCCTGCTCGATCTTGCGCCGAGCCTCGGCGATCTCAGGCCTATTGAGAGTCATCTCGGGCTCGTCCGCATTATTCATGTAGGCCATCAGCCGGTAGTACTCCACCTGGGTGATGGGGTCGAACTTATGCGTGTGGCACTGAGCGCAGCCAAGCGTGAGGCCCAGCCAGGTGGTCCCGGTGGTGGCCACGCGGTCCGTCATCGCGTGAAATCGAAACTCCAGCGGGTCGATGCCACCCTCTTCGTTCAGCATCGTGTTGCGGTGGAATCCAGTGGCAATCTTTTGCGCTTCCGTAGCATTCGGAAGCAGATCGCCTGCGATCTGCTCGATGGTGAACTGGTCGAACGGCAAGTCGGCATTCAGCGCGTTGATCACCCAGTCGCGATAGGGCCACACCGAGCGCTGTCGGTCCTTTTCATAGCCGTTCGTGTCTGCGTACCGCGCTAGGTCGAGCCATCGGCGTGCCCAACGCTCGCCATATTGGGGGGAGGTCAGCAGCCTGTCCACCACACGGCCATATGCGTTCGGATGACTGTCTGCCACGAACGCATCGACTTCCTTGGGGGTGGGAGGAATGCCGGTCAGGTCGAGCGATACCCTCCGAATGAGCGTGTACCTGTCGGCCTCGGGCGACGGCTTCAGCCCCGCCTTCTCGATCCGAGCCAGGGTGAAGTGATCGATCGAGTTCTTCGGCCACCCCTTGAGCTTCACAGTGGGAGGTGCGGTTCGCTTCGGTGCGACGAATGCCCAGTGCGACTCATACGCGGCGCCCGATGCGATCCAGCGCTTCAGCACGAGTTTGTCGGCCGCAGTGAGGGGCTTATTCGCTGTTGCCGGAGGCATCTGCGTGGGTCCCGTGGCCATGATGCGGCGAATCAGTTCGCTCTTGGCGGTGTCACCGGGCACGATGGCTCGATTCCCGCTTGGGAGCTTTCCCAAGGCGCCTGCGCGCTGGTCCAGCCTCAGGCCCGCAGTGCGCTGCTTGTCGTCCGGACCATGGCACTTGAAGCAGTTGCCGGAGAGAATCCGGCGCACATCCGTGTTGAAACTTGGTGCAGCAGGCTGCTTAGGCTGAGCAGACGCCAATGCGAGCGCGAGACCTGGAAGCATGACGGCACTTACAACTGCGCAGCATGCGGATTTCATGCCAAGATTGCGACTGTTCAATGGCTGACCTCGTTCATTAATACGGTTCTGCAGTCGAGAATTGTGGCATGCGCGAGACGCGCATGGACGATTCACGTCCAGGACTCCCGTGCCACGACACATCACCCCGTCCAGGACACCCGGGCCCGACCAAACCGTGGCATGCGCGTCTCGCGCATGGACAATTCACGGGCGGGACGCCCGTGCCACGACACATAACTACGCGCAGCACGCCCGCACCTCGTTATACTATCACGAATCGCGGTGCAAGACAACGCGACCATATGTGCAGTGCTGGATTGATGCGCGCCTATCCCTCGTCCGATGCGTACTTGTCCCGCAGGCCCGCCACGATTGCGGGGTCTGCGAGCGTGGTCGTATCTCCCAGCACCCGGCCCTCGGCAATGTCCCGGAGCAGGCGACGCATGATCTTGCCGCTTCTGGTCTTCGGTAGGTCCGCAGTGAAGAGAATGTCATCTGGACGGCAAACCGCTCCCAGCTTCTGCCCAACGAACTTTTTCAACTCCTCACCAAGCTCGTGCGACGCAGTAAATCCCTCGCGCACGGTGACGAACGCCACTGGCGACTGTCCCTTTATATCGTGAGTCTTGCCAATTACCGCGCTCTCGGCAACGGCCGGGTGCTCCACCAGCGCGCTCTCGAGCTCCATCGTGCTGATGTTGTGGCCCGCGACCAGCATGATGTCGTCCACTCTACCCATTAGCCACAAGTATCCGTCCGAGTCTCTCACTGCGCCATCGCCGGTGAGGTAAACGCCCGCAAACTTGCTCCAGTAGACCTGGCTGTATCGCTCGTCGTCTCCCCAAATCGATCGCAGCATTCCCGGCCAGGGCTTGCGAAGCACCAGATAGCCCTTACGGCCCGCAGGAAGGCTGTTTCCCTGCTCGTCCACCACGTCTGCCTCAATTCCTGGGAATGGCCTGGTAGCCGAGCCCGGCTTGGTGGCAAGAATGCCGGGAAGAGGCGCGATCATGATATGCCCCGTCTCTGTCTGCCACCAGGTGTCCACAATGGGCACTCTGCCTCCGCCGATGGTCTCGTGATACCAGAGCCATGCCTCGGGGTTGATGGGCTCGCCCACGGAGCCGAGAAGCCGAAGGGAGGTCAGGTCGCAGGCATTCGGCAGATGGTCGCCCCACTTCATAAAGGTGCGGATCGCCGTCGGAGCCGTATAGAAGATAGTCACCTTGTGCTTTTCGATGATCCGCCAAAATCGGTCCTTCGCGGGCGTGTCCGGCGCTCCCTCATACATCACGCACGTGGCGCCGTTCGCCAGCGGCCCATAGACAATGTACGAGTGTCCCGTCACCCACCCGATGTCGGCGGTACACCAGTAGACATCAGAATCCTTGAGGTCAAAGACCAGCTTTGCCGTGGCATAGACTCCCGTCAGGTAGCCGCCCGTGGTGTGGTGGATTCCCTTGGGCTTGCCCGTTGACCCAGAAGTGTACAGGATGAAGAGCGTATCCTCGGAGTCCATCGCCTCGGGCTCGCACTCGGGGGATGCGTCCGCGACAAGGTCGTGCCACCAGGCATCTCGTCCAGCGACCATCTGCACTGGAGCCTTCTCAGCGCCAATCCGCTGGACGACTGCGACCTTCGCAATGCTTGGCGTTTCGGCAATCGCCGCATCCGCGATCTGCTTGAGCTGAACCACTCCGCCGCGTCTCCAGCCCCCGTCCGCCGTGATAAGGGCAGTCGCACCGCAATCCATGATTCGGTCCCGCAGAGATTCAGACGAGAACCCACCGAAGACCACCGAATGCGCCGCGCCGATCCGCGCGCAAGCCAGAAGCGAGATTGCAAGCTCCGGGATCATCGGCAAGTAGATGGCCACGCGGTCGCCGCGCTTCACGCCCATCGACTTCAGGGCATTCGCCGCCTTGCACACCTCGGCGAGCAGCTCGGAGTAGGTGAGGGTGCGGGTGTCGCCCGGTTCGCCCTCCCAGATAATCGCGGCCTTGTTTGCTCTTTTCCCCTCCACATGGCGGTCGACACAGTTCACAGAAGCATTCAGCTTGCCGCCCAGAAACCACTTCGCGTGCGGGCAATCCCACTGCAGAGCTTGGTCCCACGGGCGCATCCAATCGAGTTCGTGGGCGAATTCTTCCCAAAATGCCACGGGATCGGCAGCCGCGCGGTCGTAGATGTCTGGATCAGAGGCATTCGCCGCTGCGCCAAACTCGGGGCTGGGTGGAAAGCGATGCGTATAGGAAAGAAGGGCTGGATTGTCATCTATCGACATTGAGAGAGTTCCTTGGAGGTCGGTTAGCCTGCAATAGTCAGATTGCTCGTGAACGCGGTACAGACTGTCAAAACGTCGTTCCCGCATGTCCTTAGCGGGAATCCAGATTGTCCATCGTGGATTCCTACTTTCGCAGGAATTACGGCGGACCGCTGTCACGTTCATGAATGAACCGGATTGGCAGTACACCTATGGCCGACTATGATATTCCATCGCCGGACGCCGAATCCCTGTAGGCAGCGCGCCGAAATCGATGGTGACAGGTCTGGTAGACTCCAACCAGTCTCATTGAGGAGCGCTGGATGCCTAAAGACATTAAGATCAACGATCTGCGAGTGGCCGTTGTTGCAGGTGCGCCCATGACCTGCCCTATCATCCGTATCGACACGAATGTGGACGGTCTCTATGGCCTCGGCGAGGTTCGCGACGCCGCAAGCAAGACCTATGCGCTCTTCCTAAAGAGCCGATTGCTTGGCAAGGACCCGCGCAACGTCGAGAAGATATTCGGCGAGATCAAGCAGTTCGGGCACCACGGCAGGCAGTCCGGCGGCGTCTGCGCGGTAGAGATGGCCTTGTGGGACATTGTCGGGAAGCTCTATGGCGTACCGGTCTATCAGCTCCTCGGAGGCAAGTATCGCGACAAGATTCGCGTCTACGCAGACACTCCCGAGACGCCCGACCCTCATGAAGCGGCCCGAAGGTTGAAGGGAAGGCTCGACCAAGGGTTCACGTTCCTGAAGATGGACCTCGGGATCGAGCTGCTCGAGGGAGTTCCAGGGACGACCACCATGCCACCGGGAATGGCCCAGCGCGACCTTCGCCATACGCCGCACATGTTCACCGGGGTAGAACTGACGCAGAAGGGAATCGAGTTCCTCGCGGACTACTTCCGCATCGTGCGCGATGGAGTGGGGCATGAAGTTCCGCTGGCCGTCGACCACTTTGGGCACATCGGGGTCAAGTCGTGCATTCGGCTCGGCAAGGCGCTTTCTCCCTACACCCCAGCCTGGCTCGAGGACATGGTGCCCTGGCAGCAGACCGAACTGTGGCGAAGGATAACCGAGGCGGTTGACGCCCCTACCTGTACGGGCGAGGACACATACCTCAAGGAAGGTTTCATTGAGCTTTGCCGCAATCACGCGGTCGACATCATTCACCCGGACCTCGCCAGCTCCGGAGGCATACTGGAGACCAAGCGCATCGGAGACGCCGCCGAGGAGTTCGGAGTGCCCATGGCCATGCACTTCGCAGGAACCCCGATAAGCTGCATGGCGAATGTGCATTGCGCGGCCGCCACCCGCAACTTCCTGGTGCTGGAGAACCATTCCGTCGATATTCCTTGGTGGAGCAGCATGGTGCATGGATTCGACGGGCCGATTGTCAAGGACGGGTACATCACAGTTCCTGACGCGCCCGGATTGGGAGTCACCCTGAATGACGAGGTCGTGCGCGAGCACTTGGGCGAGCCCGGGTTCTTCGAGCCGACGCCCGAATGGGACAACGAGAGATCGTGGGACCGGCTGTGGAGTTAGCCCATTACTCCATCATGAGCACAGACGCCATTCGCGCTGTCTTTCGGTGCGAATCCAGTTACTGATAACATCCTGTTTCCCAGCGCTGAAGCGCTGGGCTATTGAAAAGAACCCTGCTTCGCAGGCTGTTGTTGGAGGCCGCTTCAGCGGCGTTATTCCTAGTAGCCCAGGCGTTCACGCCTGGGAATCATGTTGGCTACCGCATCGCTCAGCTCCGAATGTGGATGATTTGTTCATGCACGTTCAGGTGTAGGTGAATCTCGAAAGCAGCCCATAGAATGTCCACCACGTCCATGATGTCCGCCCTGTCCACACCAAGACACGTTGCCGCGCCTTTCTCCATCGGATCGATCCTCGTCGACCCGCCGGTCATCCTCGCGCCGATGGCGGACGTTACCAACGGCGCCTTCCGCCGCGTCTGCAAGCGCATCGGAAAGCCTGGGCTCATCGTCACCGAACAGATCAGCACGATGGCGCTGCACTACCAGTCGGCGCGCACCTGGAAGATGTTCGACTGGACCGACGCGGAGCGGCCCCTCTCGGTTCAGCTTTTCGGCGCGGACCCCGCGGTAATGGCCGAGGCAGCCCGAATTGTGGCGGACCGAGGCGCGGACATCGTGGACATCAACATGGGCTGCTGGGTCCCCAAGGTCTGCCGCCAAGGCGCCGGCGCCGCGCTCCTGAAGGATGCAGAGACTGCCGTGAGAGTGGTGGACGCAATTGTTCGGGCGGTTAGCGTCCCGGTGACGGTGAAGATGCGCGTGGGCTGGAACAACGACTCGCTCACGTCGGTTCCGCTCGCAATCGAGTTCGAGAAGCTAGGCGCACAGGCATTCACCCTGCATGCCCGAACGGCGAAGCAGGGGTTCGAGGGCAGCGCCGATTGGCGATGGATATCTGAGATCAAGGAAGCGGTTGGCGTTCCGATCATCGGCAACGGCGATGTGCGCACCCCGGAGGATGCAGCTCGAATGCTCCGCGAGACCGGGTGCGACGGCGTGATGATAGGCCGCGCGGCGATAGGCAACCCGTGGATACTCGCCGAAACCGCACACTACCTGAAGACTGGCGACCATCTGCCGCCGCCGTCGCTAGCCGAACGGCAAGAAGCGGCGATGGAGCACCTGCGAGACCTGGCCGCGCACCTTGGGGAGGAGCATGCCGTGCGGCACCTTCGTGGCCAGCTTCCGCACTATGTGAAGGGCGTGTACGGCGCCTCGAAGGCGCGCGAGGAGATCGTTCGTGCAGTCAGCATCGCCGAGGTCGAGCGCATCCTTCAGGGGGTGGGACAGGTCTAGACCACCGGCCAACGGAAGGTCGACCTCAGCGAGACTCTCTTACCGCTGTGCTGAGACTCCCGAGTCGCCACCATGATCTCCAGCACATGCAGGGCGTGCTCCGGCGTGATCAAGAGCGGCTTGCCGGTCGCCAGGCTCTCCGCAGCGAGCGAAGCGCCCATCTGCCACACGAAGTCGCCCTTCTCTGCTGCATGCCGCTTGAACTCCGGCGCATCCTCGGTGGCAAGGTCCACTCCGCTCGGCTCCCAGTCGTAGCCCACAAGGCCCATGTACCCCTTCGAGCCGACGACAGTTACCGTGTGCCGCGTCTCCTTGCTGCCGTCGTGGCCGTGCGGGTTGAAGTAGTTGAACCCGGACTGAACGTGCGAGATGAGGCCCTTCCCGTGATCCATCAGCACCATCGCATTGTCTTCCGCCGTGACGCGAATCTTCCCCTTACGGTGAATCTGTCGCGTGGGAGTGACGATGCTGGTCATTGCTGCAACGGCCTTGGCAGGTCCGAGGATGCCCGTGAGGGTAGTGAGGTTATACACGGCGAGGTCGGGCAGGCTGCCTCCCCCCTTCTCGTAGAAGAACGAGGACCAGTCTGGACCGGTGTGTCCATAGTTCGCATGAGCTGCTGCCAGCCGCCCGAGCTTGCCCGACGAGATGACCTTCGACATGAAAGCGAACTGTGGGCTTGCCACCATCGCGGGCGCACCCCAAAGCTGAACACCCTTCTCTTTGGAGAGCCGCAGAAGCCCTTGTCCGGCAGCAAGTGAGTTCGCGATCGGCTTCTCGCTCCAGACGTGCTTGCCAGCCGAGAGAGCCTCTGCGTTCAGGTGCTCGTGCTCCTGCATGTCGGTGAGGTTCACCAGGAGGTCAAACTCGGCGCCGGCGAGCATCTTACTGATGTGCGGGTAGCGGTTTGGAATGTTGAATCGGTCGCCCTGGGCTTGCGCGCGATCTGGGAGGATGTCGCAAGCGCTGACCAGCGTAACGTGTGGGCTCTTCGTGAGGTGCGGCAAGTAGGAGCCAGAGACGCTTCCGCATCCAATTACACCAACGCGGATCCGCTTGGATTGAGCGGAAGCCGGAGAGGTCGCAAGGGTCGATAGTGCTGCTACTCCGCCATGGACGAACGTTCTACGATCTATGTCAGACTCGTTCATTTGGTCCCTCCACTAGCCTATGCCGATGGCCTCGAAGATCAGACCTCACTATCGAGGATTACAACGGTCGCACGTCAATAGCCTCGGACGCACTGCGTGCAAATTCTAGCTAATAACTGTTGTGCGGCCATGGACAGGCCCGCGATGCACTCGGAGACGAGCGTCGTCATCTACGCTTGCTTGAGACCCCAGGCATCCTCATTCAATCAAGACCGTTCGACGTGAGAGGAAGCAGAATCCTATTCAGGACCGATGAGGTCGTGGCGGCTTTCAGCGCGCTCGGTCTTGTCGAGCTTCTTTCCTGTGAGGAAGGTGCCGGCGAGGCCTATGACGGTTGTTCCAATGAATGCGATTCCGGCGTTGTCGTGTCCTGTCGCTACGAGGTACGTGCCGCATCCGATAAGGGTCAGGGTGGCAATCAATGCTCCGAAGAAGCTGCGCGACGACTCGCGCTCGTGGTTCGTCATCGCGCGAATCTCGATAAATATACGATGGTCGGTTTGCTTCTCAAACCCTGCAAGGAGGCGTTCGGCTGCGTCTGGCACAATCTCATTGTACTGACGCAGAGTGTCGGGGTCTGGAAGAGGCCCGTGGTGGCTGCGATGCTCCACTTGAACGGCGACCTGATGACTACTAACGGCGCCTGAGCTTCTTTGTGCCGACAGGTTTGGCCGGTGCGGCTTTTGGTTGCTCAACGAACAGGTCCGGATGTTCTGAGCGGAACTGGGAAATGGCCGCCCGCATGTCGTTGCCGACCGTCATCCAGTCGGCCCGAATCGCCATCTCGTCCGCGATCGCGCCGTTGGGCGCCATGTTGCAATAAAGCCCTGTGCCGCCCAGGTTCATGATCGAACCGATGGACGTCAGGACACTTGGCATCCCAAAGAGATAGAAGGTGTGACTTCGCATAGCACTCCATTATACGGCACGAATTGGCTGTTTCTCCTGCATCTTTGCGCCCGGAACAAGTTTTTTCACGGTTCACGAGGTTACTCCGCTTGTTCTCTGCCCAAATCTGTGATGCTCAGCACCGGATTGGGCCTCCGACCGCCGAATCGCCAGACGATGCCGCAGACCATTTTACACCGAAATCTGCTGCGTGTTGGTCTCGGCCTTCTTCGCCTCGATCTGCTGCACCTTGCCCTCAATGGCGCCCATGCGGCTCTCGAGGCGCTGCAGCGCCGTGTCGAAGCTCATGTCGTAGCGAGTGGTGGTGTCTCTCAGCTCCGCAATCTGCGCGCTCATCTGCTTTAGCTGCTCGGACACCTGCGGGCTATTGGCTCCGCCAAGACCCCGCATCTCCGCCATCTTGCGCGTGTGGGCCAAGAATATGGCCACGAGCGGAATGGAGAAGACCATCATGATTGCGACTACTTCTTCCATATCACGCCGTGGCTCCTAGTTTCGTTGCACATTCGCTGTCTCTGTCGTTCGGGCCTGCTCAAGCTGTGACATACGGGTCTCGAGCCGCTGAAGGGCTGTGTCGAAGCTCATGTCGTAGCGCGTCGTGGTATCTCGAAGCTCCGCAATCTGCGCGCTCATCTGCCTGAGCTGCTCGGTGACCTGTG
>VFKD01000141.1 GCA_009885735.1 bacterium | reverse complement strand
GAAGGTGGACATGGTGACCTCAGCCGCCGCGGTTTCAACCGCAGGTGTATACGCACCTCCGACTGAAGTCGGGGCTGTAAGGGGCACGAAACCCGCCTTCGCGGGCTGACGCTGGAGTCCACGAAGGTGGACATGGTGACCTCAGCCGCCGCGGTTTCAACCGCAGGGGCTATCGTCGTGCTTCGTGACCTCTTCAGCGTTCCGAGGCGAGCGATATGGCACGAGAACCAGGGTGCTATGAGCGGAGTGACATCAAGCGAGGGCAATTCGCCATAATAGACCTATGAACTCCGCCAAGCCAGACGTTCGCAAGCTCGTCTCACTCCCGCCGCAAGCTGCCCAGAACCTGAGCCTCGTAGCGCCAAGGCTAGCCGCCGAGTGGCTCACCGCGCACGATCCTCCGGATGCGCGGCTTGGCTCGGGGGGCGGTCTTGTTCATCTTCTGTCCTCGGCCTACTTGGCAGAGCAGAGCGAAGAGATGTTCGAGGAGTGGCTCCGCGAGAGGAAAACCCTTGCAATCCAGGGCGGCGGGCAGAGCCGCCGGCTGCCGGCCTATGCCGCGCTCGGCAAGCCGCTCATTCCCATCCCGGTGATGCGCTGGAGCTTTGGGCAGCGACTCGACCAGACCCTTGTTGAGCTGCAGGCGGAGGAGTATCAGTCCGTCCTGGAGCAAGCGCCGGAGGGTTACAGCGTCCTCGTTGCCAGCGGCGACATCATGATTCGCCTTGGCGAACTGCCCACTTCGCTGCCTGAGGCGGACGTGCTGATGCTTGGCATCGCCGCTCCGCTTGAAGCAGCGGTCCAGTTCGGCGTCATCGCTCTCGCTGCGTCCGGTGGCAGCGAACCGGCCTTCTTCCTCCAAAAGCCGCCACTCGATGAACTGGTGAGGCTGAGCCGAACCCACACGCTGCTCGTAGATACCGGCGTGTGGTTGCTGAGCGCTCGGGGAGTGGTGGCCATGATGAAGAGATGCGGCTGGGATGCGTCACGGCAGGCGTTCGTCGGCGAGCATGTGGCTCCCTATGAGATGTATTCCGAGATGGGACTCTGCCTTGGCGCGCATCCCGTACGAACGGACTCCGCGATGAACGTCCTCTCCTGCGCAGCGGTCGAACTTCACGATGGCGAGTTCTATCATCTCGGCACCAGCCGGCAGCTCATCGAATCCGTTCAAGCCTTGCAGAACCGCCCTCGCCGAGGAACGCGACCACCTCCGGGCGGAAGCCATCCGGATCATATCGTCCAGAATGCATCGCTCTTCTCTGGCCTGCGCCGCAACATCAATAGCACGATTTGGGTCGAAAATTCCACCATTGGTCCAGGCTGGAGGCTTCACCACGAGCACGTCCTCACGGGTATTCCGGACAACTCATGGGAGCTGGACGTTCCGGCTGGGGCGTGTATCGACATGGTTCCGGTCGGCGATGGGCTCACGGCAATTCGCGTCTACGGGATCGACGACTCCTTCTCCGGTGCGGCAGATTCTAGCTCAGTCTGGTTGGGACACCCACTTCGCGAGTGGCTCGGCGCGCGGGGCATTACTTTCGAGGCGGCAGGCATCCTGCCGGATTGCGATCTTCAGCACGCTCCGCTGTTTCCTGTCGTAGCGTCTGAGAGCATCGATCCAGGTCTTATCGAGTGGATGCTCGCGGCCTCACCGCGAACGGATACGCCCTTTGCAGCGATGTGGCTGCTTGCGGAGCGGCTTTCCTCACACGACCTGGCGAATCGCGCCGATCTGGTCGCGTTGGCGGCGCAGCGCACTGTCAATACAGGTCGAGCGCTTTCGGCGCTCCATGCCAATCGCGAGATGAGCGTCTTCCACAGGCTTGACCTGGATGCAGCGGCGGCGCTTGCGGTGGCAACGGCAACAGACCTCGGTCACGACAAATCGGGCCGGTTATCCGGTCTGTCTGCGATGCGCGACTATGCGTGGCAGTTCGCCGTTGCTCGACAAACACCAGGCGGAGGCGAGACCGAGATCGATGCGGCCTTCTCCTCGCTTCGAACCGCAATCATCGGTCGTGTTAAGGAGCGGCCCGCTCGGCCCGTGCGAAACGTGCAGGAAGACCAGATTGTTTGGGGCAGGGCGCCTATCCGCCTCGACCTATCCGGCGCATGGACCGATGCCGCGCCCTTCTGCTTGGAGCAGGGTGGGGCGGTGGTTAATCTGGCGGTCAATCTCAACGGTCAGCCGCCCGCGCAGGCGTTTCTGCGGCCCTGCAGGGAGCCGCACATTGTTGTGCGGTCCATCGACTTGGGCGTGACGCAGACCTTCACGAGCTTCGAGGAGCTGAGGACCTATGCGCAGCCTGGGAGCGAGTTTGCATTGGCGAAGGCTGCCCTGGCGCTGGCGGGGTTCCTTCCGGAGTTTGGTGAAGGATCGCGCTTCGCGTCCCTTCGAGATCAGTTGTTGGAGTTCGGCAGCGGCATTGAGCTGACGCTGCTTGCTGCCATCCCTCAGGGCTCCGGACTCGGGACCAGCAGCATCCTAGCGGCAACTTTGCTCAGCGCTCTCGGCGAGCTCTGCAGTCTGCAATGGGACGACAGCGAGATCGTCTATAGGACCCTCGCGCTCGAGCAGATGCTCACTACGGGAGGTGGTTGGCAAGACCAGGTTGGCGCCCTCTACCGGGGAGCAAAGCTGTGTACGACGGCGCCGGGTATCGACCAAGATGTTACGGTTCGATGGCTGCCCGACTACCTTTTCACTGGGGACTTTGCGAACCGCCGCGTCTTGCTCTACTACACCGGCATCACGCGCCTTGCGAAGAACATCCTCACCGACATCGTTCGCGGAATGATGACCCATTCGGCTCACAGGCAGAGCATCCTCATCGAAACTGGGCTAAATTCGCATGCAGTTGCCGACAGCGTGCAGAAAGGGCAGTGGGAGGGCTTGTGCGAGGGAGTGAGGCGAAGCTGGGACCTCAAGCAAAGGCTGGACGCAGGCACGAATCCTCCAGCGGTGCAGGCAATCCAGTCTCAGGTGCAGGACTGGCTGGCTGCAGCACACCTTCCCGGAGCCGGCGGCGGCGGCTATCTGTTGATGTTTGCGAAGGACGATGAAGCCTGCATACGTATTAGACGCGAGCTGTCGCAAAACCCGCCGAATGCCCGTGCGCGTTTTGTCGACATCGCTATGTCCGGCTCGGGTCTCGAGGTGACGCGCAGCTAGCCCGACTATACACGCATGTGTCCACACTCTGCCGTCATTCCCGCAAATGAAGGAAACCACGAGGGCGAGCCTGGGTTCCCGCTAACGACATGCGGGAATGACGGTGTGAAAGACCGTTCCGCTCTCACGGGCAACCTAAATAATGCAGGCTAGCGGCTGCCGCCCACCACGATTGATCGGTTAAGCTGTTCCTGCCAAATGAGGCTCTTGATGGCGTCCATCGTTGCCGTGCCGGCCTGCTCGAGGCTCACGTTCTGCGGTTTTGCGTCGGCATCCGAGTAGACGACCAGGGTCGCACCTCGTGCGATGATGCGGCTCTTGTCGCCACTCATTCGCAGTTCGTACATCTGGAGCCCTCCGTCGAAGAGCCGGTCCAATTTGTCCGCGAGTTCCCGTCCGCGTGCGGCGGCTGTCGCAGTGTCTGCTCCGGCGAGGCGCGCTATGAGCAGCTTGCGCATCTTCACTTCGGCCACGGCTACACCGCCGAGCGTGACCACCTCAAAGCTGGCGCGCAGAGTGGGATCGACGTCGCTGCGATTGATCACAACATCCAGATCCTTGAGCTTGCTGGTCATTGCCAGGGCCCGCTCTGGAGAGGGAGGGTGAGTGCGGTAGATTCCAAGCTCAATCTGCGGCTTTAGGCGCTCTTGCCGCGCGAGCCTCTCCATGAAGGTGAGCAGGCCCACCGGGTTGTACTTCGTCTTCGTCAGGTAGATGAGGCCCGCATTGTCCGCGTCTTTCTCGGCCTCCACGCCATACGAGTTGATCTTGGCCACGGCAAAGAGCTGCCCTGCCACCAGAAGGTTCCCTATGTCGTTGCCGCTGCCCTTCGCAAGTACGGCCGCCAGAAGCGCCGGAATAAACGCCTGTTGAATCTTGTTCTGCTCTCGAAGGAGCTTGATCATGTGGTGGTGCGATGCATGCGCGACCTCGTGGGCCAGCACTCCCGCAAGCTCATCGTCCGAGTGGACAAAGTCGAGAAGCCCGCGATTGACATAGATGAAGCCGCCGGGAAGCGAGTAGGCGTTTACGTCCTTGTCGTCCACCACCTTGAACGAGTAGGCGAACTTCTTGCGCTTGCCGTCCCCCCAGAGGGCGGGCACATCCAGTTCGTTTGCTACCGCCGCAAGCTCTTGGCCGATGCGGTTGACTCTATCCACGATCACCGGATCGGTAATCAGCTTCACCGTCTTGTCGTTCTCGGCGGAGCCCTCGCGGCCAAGCTTCACCTCCGGGTCTTCTTCCGGCGGTTTCTTGTCTTGAGCGAACGCGACAGACGCGCAGAGGCACGCAGCCACGAGCGCGGCTGCCACCGTGTGCATAGATGCTCTGAACGCACTTCGTTTCACTGCGAATTCCTTCCCATCGCTCGCTGGCCACCAGCACGCAAATCTGCCACGACCATTGGCGGGCTGCATTCGTCTATCATTACGGTGAGCGTACACTGGGACTTTGCCCCTGCGATTGAAGTCGCGGCTGCAGAATGCACAGAATCCACCTTCGTGGATTCCATCTCACTATGGCGGATGCGCGACGTACGACCGACTAGCAGTCGAAGGACCCGTTCGCGCTTCCCGGACGAGAAGCTCGGCAGCGATGCCCTTCATACTACTTCAATACGAGATACTTGTGCCCATCCTCTTCAAAGTAACGTACATTGTCGGTCAGTTCAAGACAGCTCTCGCTGCCGTTGCCGTTTGCTTCGCACTTGCGGCGTCCGGCGAGCATGCGCAAGCACAGCCGCTGCCCGAGATTTTCTCGCCCAATAGTGTTGACGCTAAAGAGGTGCAGAGTGTTACAATCGGTTTCAAGCTGAATGGCAGACTCGCCTGGCGAACCGCTGAAACGGAGGTCTCGGTCGAGCCCCGGTCCGAGGCCCGCTATCGAGCATCGACCTCTGTGTATCTAGACGAGAACGGCGCGTTGTTCAAGCGATTCGTGGTTCACACGTCGGATGCGGGGGACTCCGCGGTTGGGCGCAGGTGCGGTCGGTTCCTTGCCGCCCTTTGGACCTGCGCGAATCGACGATTTGGGACGCTCTCTCCCGGCCTGCGGCGCGAGCCCCTGGACGTGTGGCTCAGCCGAAGCGGGGAGGCCGGCGGCGAGCAGTTTCGCACAAACCTCTACCTCTACGACATTGGCGCGGACCGCAAGCCGGTCGAGTGGGCGCGCGAGCTCGCGCATGAGTATGGGCACTTCCTGCTTCCGGGCGCCTCGGGCTACACCGAGCCGGAGAACTGGGCGAACGGGGTCCTCGGGGAGCGACTCTTCTTCAAGTGGATACGCG
>VFKD01000388.1 GCA_009885735.1 bacterium | reverse complement strand
TGAAGTCAGCGCCTGCCGCCGCTAGCTCCTGAGCTTCTTCCCGAAGGATGCGGACGACGTCATCCCCAAGCTCCTCCTTGGACGCATAGTGCGCTCCGGTCACCTCCGGTACCCACATGGCGCGCGTCAGAATGTAGGGTCCCGGCAGCGGAACCTTCACAGGCCGGTCCGTGTGCTCCTTCACGAACCGCAATTCGTCCACAGCAAGCGGCAACCTGCGCGAAATTCGGCCCGTGCAAGTCGGATTGTTGATGGAATAGGCGGGCACGTCCAACGTCTGAAGAAGCGCTTCAAAGCCTGCCTTGTCTGCCACATAGTCCAGCATTTCGGCAAGAGACATCAACCGAACGCCGTCAAGCTTCTCGGCTACGAACGAGTAGAAATTATCCCGCCTCTGCTCGCCATCGGTAACGATGTCGACTCCGGCATCAATCTGAAGGTCGATCGCGTCCCTAACGGCGGAATCCGCGATGGTCTCGAAAGCATCTGCCGAGAGGTCGCCTCGGCGTCTGGCTTTGAGCGCGCGAAGGAGAGTGGTAGGCCGAGGAAGGCTGCCTACCGTGGTGACCGGAAAGAGTGGAAGCTGCTGCATCCGCGGCTACCTCCCCTCAAAGAAGTGTTGACGTTCAACTGCATCCGTGAGCGCTCCGAAGCCGGAGATTCGGCCTGGGAGCCACTCCTTCAGCCCTTCCATATCCATCATCTCGCGGTGAGCCGGGTTGTCGTAGCTCATGGTGAAAAGCGTCTCGAGCCATGGCCGAATATGCTCATCCGGCACGTTCTCGTGGACTGTGAACACACAATGGTCGAATTGGTCCGTCGTGGCGATAACGTAGTAGCGAGCCGGGTCAATTGTGCCGTCGGACGACCATAGCTTCCAGTTTAGGTCGAGCATTGCGCAGGCATCCGCCTCGCCGGACGCAAGAGCCTGGAAAGCGTCTCGTTCGCCGCCAATGTGGTCTCCATGTTTGCCCACTAACACATCAAAGCGAAGGAGGGTAAAGTCCGCACCCGGCTCAAGTCCCTGGCGCTGCAAGAGACCAATGGGGATGAGTGTCGCCTGGGGAGAATCGCTCGCTCCCACCGCGACGGTCTTGCCGCGCAGGCCCTCAACGGTCTCTACTGAGTTCACCGAAGGTGGTCTGCGGGCAACGATGTGGCTCACCCTGTCTCGGTCGGTGTCGCGCATTGCAATAGCCCTGCAGGTACCGCCGGAGCTCCGATGAGCGTCCAGCCAGGCCAATGGAGAGTTCCACGCAACATCAATGGAGCCTTCTAGGAGCGCCTTCACCTGGAGCTCGTAGTTGCTGTAGAATACGTAGTCCATTGGGCAGCCATTATCCTGAAAATACCCCTTGATGATGTCCCAGATTGTCACTACCTTGGGGTCATACGCTACCGCCCCAACAAGTATCGGCTCGCTCGTTTTACTCATATCGCCCTCCTAGAATAGCTCCATTCCACACAGCGCTCGACCTATGAACTCGTGAAGAACATCCGAGGTAGGCGCCATTACGCTTAGGGCGCGGGCGTCCCTGAAGGTGCGTTCCACGCTCAGATGCTTGCTGAATGCGGCTCCGCCACAGGCTTTCATCGCCAGGTCGGTCACTTCCAGGGCTGTGTCGGCAGCCGAGGCTTTCGACTCGAGCACCATGAGCATAGCAGACGCATCGCCGGCCTCCGCAGCCTCGACAGTCTTCGCAAGATGCGCACGCGCCTTATCTGTTTCGATTCGCATCTTTGCGAGTCGGGCACGAAGGTTTGGCAGGTCCGAGAGACGCGAGCCGAGGTGCTGAAAGCCTTGGCCGGTCAGGTGCGTAGTAGTCGCCTGGATAGCCGCTTCGCATATGCCTATCGAGACAGCTGCGTTGCCTGTTTGAAACCAATGCAAGACTACTCCCAACATGAAGTCAAACCCTTTGCCCGGCACGCAGATTGCTCGCTCGTCGGCCAGGCTAACTTCATGTAGCTTCATGGGAGCGCTCGCATTGCCGCGCATTCCGAGGGATTCCCACGGGCCGTCTACGGTCAGGCCGCTGTCTTGCTTGAGCACAAGGTACAGTGCGGTCTCAGTGGGCGATGCGGCATTTGCTGCTAGTGTGGAGACAACGTAGCCGTCTGCGTGTCCTGCGGACGTGACCCACGACTTCTCTGCCGAAAGCAGCACACCGCTGCCATTCTGGACCGCCTTGCTTACCGGGGACCAGAAGTGACTGCGCGATCCTCGCTCGCTCCAGGCCAGCGTCGATAGGTGCTTACCGGCCGCGGCCGCTCGAAGATGCACCTCAGTGACCGCCGGATTTGCCGTATAACAGGCCATGCCGCAGAGATGCATCAGGTATATCATCGCCGTCGATGCATCCCGCTGAGCCACCTGATCAAGGACCGCAGCTGCGGCGCTCATTCCCTGACCCATACCACCATATTCACTTGGCACGGTGAGGCCCAGCAATCCTGTCTCGCCCAACGCAGCCACAGCCTCGGAAGGAAACCGTGCGTTGAGGTCCACCTCCGCGGCATAGCGGGCGATCACTCCATCGGCCACCTCTGATGCGATGCGTACAACTTCCTTCTGCTGGTCGGTCAGTCGGTACATCGACATATCACTCCTGTTCATTGGGTCGTTATAGCGTGACTTCGAGACGTATGCGCAAATCTACTGCGCGAGAGAGAGTCAAGTAAATCGGAGAGCGGCAAATGGCCTCCCGCCACACCTCTTCAAGGGTCCCGGAATCTGCATCAGATGAGACGTAGAGGGCTCCGTAGATAGCTTTCAAGGATGGGTCGCCCTCCTCGCCCACAACGCCGATGTGTGCGAGAGGGTCATGAAGCGTGCAGTTGGCAG
>VFKD01000139.1 GCA_009885735.1 bacterium | reverse complement strand
GAACCCACGAACTGCTGGTTTTTCAGACCCCCTTGCCCTTCGAGGCGTTTGGTGGACCCGGCGATCACCTCTCGCTCGCGCTGCGCAACAATCCCGAGAAATTTAGGCGGCTTCCCGTTGGCGGTCGTCCCATGGGCATCAAGCTGCTGGATGGCGGCAAGCGCGCACTGGTCGCCAATTCGCTGCTGAACGCGCTGCAGGAGGTCGACCTAGACTCCGGCAAGGTGCTGCGCACCATCGATCTCGGCGGTGCGAGCGACCAGACGCTAGCCCGCCGCGGTGAGGCAATCTTCTACGATGCTACAAGATCGTTCAACCAGTGGTACTCCTGTGGCTCGTGCCACGTGGAGGGGCACACAGGCGGCGGCAACTTCGACACGCTTAATGACGGCAGCTATATGACCATGAAGAAGACGCTCAGCCTACGCGGAGCCAGCACCACAGGTCCGTACACCTGGCATGGACACAGGCTAACGCTGCGGGAACTCGTTCACGACTCGATCGTGAAGTCGATGCAGGGGCCGGAGCCGCCCGTGGAGGACCTGGATGCGCTGGAGGCCTATATCAAGACGCTCGACTTCGCCCCCGCTCGCAAGTCCAGGAGTGCGGTTGAAGCGGCAGCGCGTGGTCGAGGCGCGAAGCTCTTTGATGCACGCGGCTGCGCGAAATGCCACAGCGCACCGAACTACACAACAGCGGCGGTCTACTCAGTGGGTTTGGAATCGCCGGAGAACGTCCACAAGGGCTTCAATCCGCCTCCGTTGAAGGGAGTCGGCACTCGCGGACCCTGGCTGCATGACGGCCGAGCGTCGAGCCTCGACGAGGTCCTGACGGAGCATCACAAGCCCTCGGCGCTCTCGGGAACGAAAGACTTCTCGCCGGCGGAGCTCAAGGACGTTGTGGAGTTTCTGCGGGGGCTATAAAGCCCTGTTAGCCTGCATTATTCGCCTCGCTGGTGCAAGCGCAACACACTCCGTCATTCCCGCATGCCGTTAGCGGGAACCCAGGTTTGCTCTCCTGGAGTCCTGCGCTCGCAGGAACAGGAGCGGAGCGCAGGCACCTACACAAATAGACCGGGTTAGCAGTGCGCTCTTATTCTATTCACGGAGACAGTTGTTGAAACCAGAACTCCATTACTCACAACTCCGAATAGTCACAGTAGTTGCGGTCGCGATGATGTGCAAATGCGCACACGTTTCTGAAGCCCAGATCACCGACTGGCCGGCATTCCGTGGCCCCGGCGGAATGGGGGCGAGCGCAAACAAGGGCGTTCCAGCCAATTGGAGCAGTTCGCAGAATCTCGTCTGGAAGAGAGAGATGCCAGGGCCGGGCGGCTCCACTCCCATCGTCTTCGGCAATCGAGTGTTTGTGACGTGCTTCACCGGGTATGCGGTTCCCGGCGCACCTGGCGGCAGCATTAGCGCACTCAAGCGACATTTGCTTTGCTTGGACCGCACCACCGGCTCGATCACGTGGCAGAAAACGGTGGCGGCAGCCCAGCCCGAGGAGGGCTCAGTCCGCGAGCATGGCTACGCCTCCAGCACGCCGGCTGCGGACAGTGAGCGCGTCTATGCGTTCTTCGGAAAGTCAGGCGTCTTCGCGTTCACACATGCTGGGCAGCAGATTTGGCATGCAAGCGTTGGCACGCAGATTCACGGATGGGGCTCCGCCGCATCGGCGGTTCTTCATGGGGACCTCGTAATCATCAATGCCAGCGTGGAGAGCGAATCGCTCGTCGCGCTGAACAAGCGCACAGGCAAAGAGGTTTGGCGAACGGGCGGAATCAAGGAAGCGTGGAACACTCCCCTCTTGGTGCCGACTGCCGGAGGCAAGGTGGAGCTGGTGGTTCCCACTATCGGCACGGTGCTCGGCTTCGATCCGGCTACAGGCAAGCAGTTGTGGTCATGTCAGACTGGCATCGCTTGGTACATGGTGCCGAGCTTGGTAGCCGATGGCGGCGTGGTGTATTGCATTGGAGGACGAACCGGCGCCGCTCTGGCCATTCGCTGTGGCGGCCGAGGGGATGTGACAAACACGCACAAGCTCTGGACCGGCAAGAAGGGCTCGAACGTCTCGTCTCCCATCCTGCACGAGGGACGGCTCTATTGGATGCACGACGATCTCGGCCTAGCGCGGTGCGCGGACGCCAAGACCGGAGCCATCCTCTACGAGGAGCGGGTCGCGGGCGCAGGGCAGTTCTATGCCTCACCGGTACTGGCGGACGGCAAGCTCTACTATGTGTCTCGCAATAGCGGCGTCTTCGTGGTTGCTGCCACGCCAAAGTACCAGCTCTTGGCGCACAACGTGCTCGGAGATCGGAGCACCTTTGACGCAAGCCCCGCGGTAACCGGCAACTGGCTTCTGGTCCGCTCGGATCGGTTCTTGTACTGTATTGGGAAGAAGTAGACACACTCCTGTTCCAGAGGTGGCATAGCCGTCTCGCCTGTGGACCTGGACCGTGGCACGGGCGTCCACCCCGTAAACCTGTATCGTGGCACGGGCGTCTCGTCCGTGGACCTGGACCGTGGCACGGGCGTCTCGCCCGTGAATCCCATCTCATGCGCGAGACGCGCATGCCACGCGGCAACTCTCGGAGCCCGGGCGTCCCGCCCGCCGTCACGGTACAGTTGCTCAACGGTCCGGCCGATATCCGGCAGAGCGGCAACTCCTTCGACCAGTAACTGTTCCAATTCAGAACTGTTCACGATGGTATAATCGAAT
>VFKD01000692.1 GCA_009885735.1 bacterium | reverse complement strand
GAACAAGAAGCCGACCTGATCGCGAGGGCGAAGGTGTTGCTCGAATCCAAGATCGGTGAGTTCCCCGTGCTGCGGAAGTATCTCGACAACTGGACCGACTTCGCCTCGATGTAACTCATTTCTCACGGTGCTGTTGAACCCCATTAGAAATGTCCGGTGTTAACTCGATAGAAGTGTCCTCTTCGCTCAGGCCGAGGAGGACGCGAGATGATCGAGGTACAAGACCCGGATCGTGTGGAGATGAGTCAGCGTGAACGGGACGTGCTCAAGGTGATGCAGGTGGTTCTCGACGGCAAACGGACGCAAGCCGAAGCTGCGAGATTGCTCAAGCGAAGCGTCCGCCAGATTCGACGCATGCAACGCAAACTGGAAGAAGACGGCGATACCGCACTCGTCCACGGACTGCGAGGCAAGCCGTCCAACCACCAGCACGAATCCACCCTTCGCAAGCAAGTCCTCAAAGCCTATCGGTCGCGGTATCACGATTTCGGCCCCACTCTGGCCTGCGAGAAGCTCGCCGAGGAGAAGTTGCACGTTGGCGTCGAGACGCTGCGGCGATGGCTGTTGGCTGAAGGGCTGTGGGAACGGAAGCGACGCCGCGACCCGCACCGCAGCCGACGACCGCGTCGGAGTTGCTTCGGCGAGTTGGTGCAGATGGACGCGTCGATTCACGACTGGCTCGAAGGCCGCGGCGAGACACTGGTGCTCATCACCATGATCGACGATGCGACGGGTAAGGTCGCGGCGAAGTTCTACCACGGTGGCACAGTCGAAGCGCACATGGACCTGCTCGGCGTGTGGTTGCGGAAGTACGGCCGACCCCATGCGCTTTACACGGATCGGCACAGCATTTTCGAGCCACACGAGAAGGGCCAGCCTTTGGCCGATCCGAATGCCTTGACCCAGTTTGGCCGGGCGTTGAGCGAGTTGGACATCGAGTTGATTCGCGCGCACAGTCCGCAGGCGAAGGGTCGAGTGGAGCGGTCGTTCGGGACAGCTCAGGATCGGTGGGTGAAGGAGCTGCGGTTGGCGAAGGCGAAGACCTGCGAGCAGGCGAATGCGGTGTTGGAGAAACTGGTGCCGGATCACAATCGGCGTTTCGCGAAGCCAGCTTTGAAGTCGACGGATGCTCATCGTCGCTTGGGTCCAAGCCATCGGTTGGAGTCGATCCTGTCGATCCAGGTCGAGCGTGTGGTGGCGAACGATTACGTGGTGCGATGGGCGAACCGGTTCTACCAACTACTTCCGCCGGTGCATCCGGGTGAGCGAGGTGGTCGTGTGGTGATCGAAGAACGACTGGACGGAACGATGGCGATCCGATTCGGGAAGCATTACCTGGAGTACAAGGAGATCGTCGCGACGCAACGCAGTGGTGATGGTGGCTGTGCCCCGAAGGGAACCAACGGCAAGCGGACCCAGCCAACCCAGCCGACCTCGCGAGCGTTCAAGCCACCAGCGGATCACCCGTGGCGAAAGCGTGTGATATGATGTTCAAAGACAGCCCCGAGATGAGGACATTTCTATCGGGGCCAAATTGCGGACATTTCTATTGGGGCCTGACAATCACCGTTCTCGGAACTGGCTACGGTCCGGGTTCGGTCGTACGCTGGAACG